>JBEGPO010000080.1:0-11257 GCA_041181465.1 Actinomycetota bacterium
GCGACCATCGCGGAAGGCGTATTCGTTCCGAGGAGCTCGATCCGCACGATCCGCGCGAGGTGCACGGTCGTCACGAGCGGGTCGTGCACCGCGGTCGTCACGAGCCGGGCGGTCATCGCGCGCGGGGCGCGATCCACCGGCGTAGCGGTCGTCACGTGCCGGACGTGCGTCACGGACGGGACGGTCGTCGCGAGCGCCACGGGCCGGACGGCTTGTGCCTGCCGGACCATCGGGGCGACCGAAACGGTTCTTTTTCTTCGCCGCGGCGTCGCGCGGGACGAAGTTCTTTCCGCGGCGTTCCGCGGGAGGGGTGTTGCTGGGCATCAGAATGCTTTCTGGCTTGTAAATACCCATGGCGGCACACAACAGTGCCGCACGAAACCGAGCTATCAGTGACCGGGTTCGATTCACGAGTGGGGACCATTGCCAACAGGATGTTGTCAACCCGACTCGGAACCTATACAAACCGCACAAATTTGCAGAATAACTTCTGCCTGTCCTGAGCCGACTTCCCAATGCTAACAGGTAAACCTGCGATTGCACCCGCGCATATGCTTGAACCTATGTCTACTCAGAAAAACCGCTGGCTCGCTCTCCTTTTCGTCAGCCTCGCCGTCGCCCTCGTCATTGTCGATACGACGATTATCAACGTGGCAATCCCCGCGATTGTCACCGACCTCAGTGCGACCTCGACGGACGTCCAGTGGATTCAAGAGTCGTACACCCTCGTGTTTGCCGCACTGCTTCTCGTGTTCGGCGCACTCGCCGACAAGTGGGGGCGCCGCTCGATGCTCGTTGTTGGCCTCTCGTTCTTCATCGTGTCGTCGATTTTTGCCGCCATGTCCGATACCGCAGGCGCGCTCATTGCGTGGCGAGTCATTCAGGGCATCGGTGGCGCCATGGTCCTGCCGACTACCCTCTCGATCGTCAACGCGACCTTCCAGGGCAAAGAACGCGGCATCGCGTTCGCCGTGTGGGGTTCGACAATCGGTGGAATGGTCGCGGTCGGGCCTCTCCTCGGTGGTTGGCTGACGACCGAGTTCTCGTGGAACTGGGCCTTCGGAATCAATATCCCCCTCGGTGTCCTCATCACCATTGGCGTCTTCCTCTTTGTCACCGAGTCGAAAGATGTCGAGCACGCACGCGCCATCGACTGGACGGGTGCGCTCCTCAGTGTTCTTGCCAGCGGCAGCCTCGTCTTCGGACTGATCGAGGGTCGCAATTTTGGGTGGTGGGACGTCAACAAGGCCTTCGAAATCGCTGACTGGACGTGGCCGCTGGACATCTCTGTCGTTCCGATTGCCTTCGCCATGACCGCGGTCACCGTAGCGATGTACATCGTGCACGGGCTCCGCCGCCAAAAGGCCGGAAAGTCAACTCTCATCGCATTCGGACTGTTTTCGATTCCCAGCTTCCGCAACGGAAACCTCGTTGCCATGATCGTGAGCATGGGTGAATTCGGGATCATCCTCGCACTGCCCCTCTGGCTCCAGTTCGTTTTGGGTTATTCGGCGTTCGATTCCGGGCTGGTCATTCTCGCGCTCGCGGTCGGTTCGTTCGTCGCCAGTGGAATTGCCGCTGGCCTCGGCTCGCGCCTTCCGCCAACGTGGATCATTCGCATCGGGCTCATTCTCGAGATGATTGGTGTTGCCGGCATTGGGCTCATGATCTCGCCAGAGGCCACGGGGTGGTCGATTGTGCCGTTCCTGTTTGTTTACGGAATGGGAGTCGGTTTCGCGACCGCACAATTGACCGGTGTTGTGCTGCAAGACGTGCCCGTCGCCGCAAGCGGTCAGGGTTCAGGAACGTCCAGCACATCGCGCCAAATCGGATCGGCCCTCGGAATCGCCGTCATCGGAACGGTGTTGTTCTCGACGGCGCAGTTCAGCCTCGAGTCCTCACTCGCCGATCGCAACGTGCCCGACGCGATGAGCGCGCCAATCGTCTCGGCCGTCATCGATTCGGCCGGTGGGGCTATCAGTGGCCTCGAAGCAAACCCCGCAACCGCCGATTTCGCGTCGGACGCTAAGGCGGCAATGTCCTCAGGCACGGCGAGCGCCGCATACCTCGCGGCGGGATTCCTCGCTGTCGCATTGGTCGCCAGCTTCTCGCTCGGTGCGTCGGCTGAAAAGCGATCGGAAGCGAAACGAAAGAAGCCCACACGCTAAACGTATGGGCTTCTTCACCGTCGGGCCGTGAAACTTACGTGTCGAATTACTGACACGTGCAGCGGTCAGCGACCGCGACGTCGAAGAGTGCTTCTTCAATGTGCTGTCCGCAACCGTCCCACGTGGGCTTATCGCAGGTGGTGCACTGAACCTTTTGACACATGGTGTCTCCTTAGTTGCTGGTGAATAGTGAAACGGAGTTCGCTCGTTCGATTGAATCCATCCCCGCTCGCCAGGTCAAGTATCCGCCATCAAGGTTGGATGCCGTGATTCCGTGGGAGCGAAGTATTTGAGTTGCCGTGTGCCCGCGCTGGCCGACTTTGCAGTGGACGATGACGTCGGTTGCGGAAATCTCATCGAGGCGCTCTCGAAGGTCATCGATGGGAATCAGTAACGAGCCTGGGATGTCGCCAGCGTGATTTTCATCAGCCGTTCTGACGTCAACGAGAACTGCGCCGGCGGCGCGACGTTGCTCGAGCTCGTGCCACTGAACCGTCGGAGTGCGACCGTCCATGATGTTGTCGCCAACGTAGCCGGCTTGGTTAATTGCATCCTTGGCCGACCCGAATTGGGGTGCGTAGGCGAGTTCGAGGTTCATCAAATCCGACACGGTTAGCCCTCCGTAGATTGCTGTGGCGATGACGTCGATCCGCTTATCCACGCCGTCTTTCCCGACCGCTTGTGCTCCCAGGATTCTCCCGTTGTCGGGAGCAAAGACCACTTTGAGCGACATCGATTCCGCGCCCGGGTAATAGCCAGCATGGGAACTTGGGTGCAAATGCATAACCTGGTGGGCGACACCAGCTCGGAGGGCGGCTTTTTCACTCAGTCCGGTGATGGCGGCCGCCATTCCAAACGCCCCGATGATTCCGGTGGTGACCGAGGCGCGTGCCCGCACATCGAGCCCCGCAACCACATCGGCGACGAGTCGACCGTGCCGGTTCGCGAGGTTGGCGAGCCACACCATCTGGTCGTCGCCCGTCAGCGCGGATTCTTTTTCGGCGGCATCACCAACGGCGTAGATGTTGGGATCACTCGTGCGTTGCTGGTCGTCTACCCAGATTCCGCCGGCAGCGCCGATACGAAGCCCCGCCTCAACCGCCAATGCGTGGTCGGGGGTCACGCCAACGGATGAAATCACGACGTCCGCGGTGAATGACGTTCCGTCGGAAAGACGGACGGCGTATTCCGTGATCTCGGTCACCGTCGTGTTGACGACGATAGACACACCATTCGCCTCAAGGTGACGATGGAACGGTTCGATCATTTCTGCGTCAAGTGGCGCGAGGATGGTCGGCCCGGACTGGACGATGATGACGGAGTGGCCACGGTGTCTAAGGTTTTCGGCAACCTCGACGCCGATGAATCCTGCGCCGAGGATGACGACATAGCGGGGGGCGCCCGCGACCGCCGTGACGATTCGGTCGGCGTCGGGGACGTTTCGCAACGTGAGCGAACGTTCCCAACCAGGAATGTCAAGTCGGCGCGGCGTGGCTCCCGGCGCCAGGATGAGTGAGTCGTACGAGTCTGTGTAGGTCTCATCGGACTCGGAATCGTGAACCGTGACGGTTTTCGAGGCCCTGTCGATTGAGGTCACACGCGAGTTGACCCGCACGTCGAGGTTGAAACGCGCCGCGAGGCTTTCGGGGGTCTGCAACAACAGACTGTCTCGCTTTCCGATGACACCACCGATGAAATAGGGCAACCCGCAGTTTGCGAACGAAACATCCGGACCAGCCTCGTAAACCGTGATTTCGGCGTTCTCGTCCAGGCGACGCAGTCGTGTCGCAGCTGACATCCCGCCCGCAACGCCTCCTACGATGACTGTTTTCATGATTCATTCACTTTACGCAAGAGACACGAACACTTTTTCAACAGCCACGCGTTTTGCGTAGCTGGGTGTGCACCCGAGAATGTAGACATGAGTTCCGTCACCGCCGTGATTGACGTCCGCACACCGGAAGAGTTCGCCACCGGTCACCTCGACGGTGCGGTCAACATCGACTGGCAGGGAACAACATTCTTGGAGGAGATTGCGAAGTTCGATCCCGCCGGCACGTACATCATCTATTGCCGGTCGGGCAACAGGTCTGGTCAGGCCATCGACGCGCTGACGGACATGGGATACGTGAATCTGACGAACGCCGGCGGTGTGAACGACGCCGCGGCGGTCACCGGTCTACCCATCGTCCGGTAACGAGGCTCCCTCGAACCTACGTTTCTCACGCGGGCGCTTGTAGTCTGTGACCATGAGCACACACCAGAACGTTATCGAGGTCCGAAACATCAAGGGCATCCGTCGCATCGCCGTGTGGACGGTAGTCGTCTCGCTAGTCATCACCGCGTTGATTGGTATTTATACGATTGTGTCGGGTGATTTCGGCGAGACCCAAGGCAAGGTCATGATCACGACGCTGGCCGTCGCGGGATTCTCGGTTCTGGCCCTGTGTCACCTTGCCATCGTTGAACGAGACGTCAGGGCCGTCGGCTGGATCGGAATCGGAACAAGTGCGCTCGCGCTCCTCGCCGCAGTAATCCTTATTTGGTGGAATTTCGGGGACTACGCATATCAAGCCGGCGGCATTTACTCGAACATCACAAAGACGTTCGCAATCTCGGGGCTCGCTGCGGTGTCGCTCGCACACGCCAATCTGATGTTGCTTCTGCAGACCGCGCCACTTCGCTGGATTCGATCCTCACTCTCAGTGGCTCTCATTCTCATCGCAATCGTTGTGTCACTGATCGTCCCTGTCATCCTCACTGACGGAATGTTCCCACCGGAGTCGTTCCAGAATGTCTACTGGCGATTCTTCGGAGTCATTCTGATTCTCGACGCGCTGTGCACCATCGCACTCCCTGTCGCAACACTCATCGTTCGTGGCCAGAACAAGCAGGGCGTTCCGACCCCTGCGGTTCCCGCAGCGTCCGGGAAAGCCGTGACCATAACCCTCACGGGCGCCGCCGCAACGTGGGTGACTGAGCAAGCAGCTGCTAGCGCGAACACCACCGACCAGGTGATCACCGGGTTGATCGCCGCCGCGCGCAAAAAGTAGCGTGGCGGGCTGGTCCCTGGCATGACAGGAAGAGATTCATGGCAACCGTAGAGTTTGACAAAAGCGCTTTCGAAGCGGCGATTGTCACGGAAAACTCATTCGTGCTCGTCGACTTTTGGGCAGCGTGGTGCGGGCCCTGCAGGCAGTTCGGTCCGATATTTGAACGCGTCAGCGACAAACATCCCGACATTACTTTTGCGAAGGTTGACACCGAGAAGGAGCAAGAGTTGTCGGCGATGGCCGGAATTAAGTCAATCCCGACCCTCATGATGTTTCGCGACGGAATCTTGCTGTTCAATCAGTCCGGCGCAGCGCCAGAATCGGCGCTCGAAGACATCATCGCGCAGGCTCGCAAACTGGACATGGATGCCATTCGCGCAGAACTTGCCGCGACCACTACGTCAGCGGCGCCCGACCCCGGAACAGACGTCTGACCTTCGCTTTGATGGTGGTGGCGGGCTTCTCGTTGTAAATCCCCGCGAATTCCTGGCCGGACATCTTCTGGATTTCAATCATGATTGCGTCCGTTGCATCGCGTCGCGCTTTGCCGCTTGACGCCTCACCGTAACTCGAGAGGTCCATCGGTTGGCCGTATTCGATGCGCAACTTCGCAAAGCGGATGCCCTTGGTGCCCACCGGCTGAATTTTGTCGGTGCCTGTCAATGCAACCGGGACGACAGGAACGTTAGCGGTGAGTGCGAGCCACGCAACACCAGTCTTTCCTCGGTACAAGCGCCCGTCGAGCGAGCGTGTCCCTTCCGGATACATCGCGAATGATTCCCCGTCGACGAGTCGCGCAAGGCCGGAATCGAGGGCATCCTGAGCGGCCGAGGCGGAACCACGGTTTACCGGAATTGCGTCGATTGACTCGAAGAATTTCTTGGAAAGCCAACCTTTGAATCCTTTGCCCGTGAAATACTCGGCTTTCGCAAGGAAGGACACTGGTCGCCGGGACAAGAGTGTGATGATGACGGAATCAAAAAACGACAGATGGTTGCTCGCGAGGATCACGCCGCCCTTACCGGGCATATTCCCACGCCCGATGATCCGTGCGGCGAACAGCACGCGAATGAGCGGCGGGAACAACACGCGCGTGATGAATTTGATCATGCCCGTGACTGTCGTGGGGACTTGGGAAGTAGTTGGGCAGGCACACCCACCGCGGTTCGGTTCGCTGGGACGTCCTTGAGCACAACGGCACCCGCGCCAATCATGGCGTTATCGCCGACAGTGATGGGACCCAGAACGATTGCCCCTGCACCGATTGCGACACCGCTACCCACGGTGGGATGGCGGCGTCCGTCCTTGACGTCACCCTGCCCACCGAGGGTGACGCCGTGATAAAACGTGCAATCGTCGCCGACGACAGCGGTTTCGCCGATGACGACACCGGCACCGTGGTCGATGAACAAGCGGCGACCAATCGTGGCACCGGGGTGAATCTCGATGAGTGTCCACCACCGCACAATCTGCGAGACGAGACGGGCGACCAACCTCCAGCGCCAACCCCACAGCATGTGCGTAAGCCGGTACCACCAGACCGCGTGCAACCCGGACAGCACCCAAAATGCCTCGGTGCGCGTGCGCGTCGCGGGGTCGCGGTCCAACGCCATCGCGAGGTCCTCGCGAATTCGTCGGAGAGGGGTCACCTAGTCGAGAATACCCTCAAACAGCACGGTCGACAGATATCGCTCTCCGTAGGAAGCGAGGATAACAACGATGGTCTTGCCCTTGTTCTCGGGACGCTTGGCCAGCTCGAGAGCCGCCCAGGCGGTCGCCCCGGACGAGATTCCCGCCATGATGCCCTCTTCGCGAGCGAGACGACGAGCGGTGTCGACCGAATCGGTGATCGACACGTCGATTACCTCGTCATAGACGTCGCGGTCAAGAACGCCGGGAACGAAGTTCGCGCCGATACCCTGAATCTTGTGGGGGCCTGGTGCGCCGCCATTGAGGATTGGTGAGTCAATCGGCTCCACTGCGACCACCTTGACACTGGGCTTCTTTTGCTTGAGCACCTGACCGGTTCCCGTGATAGTTCCGCCCGTCCCGACGCCGGCAACGAAAATATCCACGGCGCCATCGGTGTCGTCCCAAATCTCGACAGCGGTCGTCTTTCGGTGAATCTCGGGGTTGGCTTCGTTTTCAAACTGACGCGCGAGCACAGCGCCGGGGCGCTCCGCGGCGATTTCTTCGGCACGAGAAACCGCGCCCTTCATGCCTTCAGGGGCGGCCGTCAGGACAAGTTCCGCGCCAAATCCTCTAAGAAGCGCGCGGCGTTCAATCGACATCGATTCCGGCATCGTCAGAACGACCTTGTAGCCGCGTGCGGCGCCAACCATGGCAAGTGCGATTCCGGTGTTGCCACTGGTCGCCTCAACGATCGTTCCGCCTGGCTTGAGTTCGCCGGATGCTTCTGCGGCGTCCACGATGGCGACCCCGAGTCGGTCCTTGACACTCGACGTCGGGTTGTAGAACTCAAGTTTGGCCAGAACGATTGCTTCTGATCCGTCCGTCACGCGGTTGAGCCTGACGAGTGGGGTGTTCCCAAATGCTTCGGTAATGTCCGAATAAATGCGTGCCATGAAGGTCTCCTGTTTAGTGAGGTCGTGTTTCGACACTACAAACGGGGTCTCAATCGCGGTAGTTGTGTTACGTCAACGCCGTAACAAACGACGCTAAACCGCGTTGTCGGGCGAAAGGTGCTCGTGAACCGCGATCCACGCGCTGTTCTGGCGCTCGAACACGATGGTTTCGCGTTCCGTGATGGTCGACACCTCACCACCGAATTCGACGTCGCTCTCAACGTAATGGGTAAACACGGCCGACGAATCACCGAGCACCTGCACCCGCTGGTCGCGCGATCGGCACCCGTGAACACGAAATCCGTCGTCCTTTTCCCACGATGCCCACAGCGCCTCGTACTCGGCCCGCGAGTTGAGGCGTTCGGTGTGCGTGTAAAACATAAAGGTCGCATCGGCTGCAAATCCGAAAAAATAGTCGGCCGTTCGATGGTTCCCGAAGTCGTCGACAATCTTTGCTGCGGCGGCCAGGACTTCGTCGACCGCGCTCACGCGATTCTCCGTGCCAGAACCGTAATCAATTCATAGGCGAGGTGCGCAGCGGCGATACCCGTGATCTCTGCGTGGTCGTAAGCCGGGGCAACCTCGACGATGTCTGCGCCGACCAAGTTGACACCGTCGAGCGCGCGAACCAGCCTCAGCATTTCTCGACTAGACAGTCCCCCGGCTTCCGGCGTCCCCGTTCCGGGCGTGAACGCTGGGTCCATCACGTCGACATCGATAGAAACGTACACCGGTCGGTCGCCGACCCGTGCCAGCATTCGCGCGATCATCCCGTCGATACCGAGGTCGTCGGCGTCCGTGGCGCGCAACACCTGGAAACCTAGCTTCGTGTCGTCGGCAAGGTCGGTGTCGGAATACAGGGGGCCACGGATTCCGACATGTAGACAACCCGTCAAATCCAAAAATCCGTCCTCGCTCGCGCGACGGAAAGGCGTGCCGTGGGTCAATGGTGCACCGAAATATGTGTCCCATGTATCGAGATGGGCATCGAAGTGAATGACGGCGATGGGTCCATGCTTTTTGTGCAGGGACTTGAGAATCGGGTACGCAATGGTGTGGTCGCCGCCGAGAGTCACGACCTTGGTGCCGTCAGCGGTCAGTTCATCCATACCCGCTTCGATCTGGCTAATCGCCTGCGCGATATCGAAGGGATTAACCCCGAGATCACCGGCGTCGACAACTTGTGCGAGCGCAAACGGCATCGCATCTTGGGCCGGGTTGTACGGGCGCAACAGTCGCGATGATTCTCGAATATGGCCGGGCCCGAAACGAGCGCCGGGACGATAGCTCACACCCGCATCGAACGGGATACCCACCACCGCAATATCGGCTCGGGCTACTTCATCGCGGCGGGGAAGCCGAGCGAAGGTAGGTGCCCCGGCGAACCGGGGCACCACCGTCGCATCGACCTGCCCGACCTTGTTTCCCGCGTTGTCGCGGGGGACGGGACCAGTCATTGCAGCTTTCTAACGTACGGGCGGAATGGTCGACTTGACCGAACGACCAATGCGGGGACCCTTCGGTCCGAACACGTAGTCGGGTTCGGGGAAGAGTATCAACGCACCGACGTACAGCACGGCGGCCGAGACGATGGCAACGATGAGGCTGAGGTCGACACCGCCCGCGATTCCCGAGAGCGAACCCTCGATGATCGGCGGGAAGTACGCGAACTGCAGACCGAGGACCGCCGAGACGACCCATGCGAACATTGCACGCCAGTTGATTCCGTTGGTGTACCAGTAACGGCCGCCCTTCTTGCCGCGGTTGAAGACCTGAAGGTCTTCCACGCTGTACCAGCCGCGGCGGTTCCAGAAACCGATTGCCATGATGATCATCCACGGAGTGGTGGTCACCACAATGGCACCGACGAATCCGTTGACAGCACCGAGCAGGTCGAAGTACAGACGACCCACCACGATGAAGGCAAACGCGACGGCTCCGATGGCGATGGTCGCCTGAACACGAGTCAGCTTCGGGAATACGGACGAGAAGTCGAGGCCGGTTCCGTAAAGCGAGGTGCTTCCCGTTGACAGACCGCCGACGAACGCCACGATGATGATGAGGTAGGCGTACCACTCGGGTGCGACACCGATCAATCCAACGACATAGTCTCCGCCGGTTACCAGAGTCGCCGTGGCGACGCCGAAAATGAACGGAATCAAGGTCATCGCCTGGGCGCCGAACGTCGCGAGCGCGAGCTTGCTGTTCGAGGTACCGTTCGGGATGTAGCGCGACCAGTCACCGAGGAAGGCACCGAACGAAATCGGGTTCGACATGACGATGAGTGCGGACAGAATGAACGTCGGCCAGAAGCCACCGAGCAAGTATTCACCCGGCCCTGCGTACGAAGGGTCGAAGACGCTCGAGAACGCGACGATGGCGAGCAGCATCAGAATCGTGTTGGCCCACACCGCGATGCGGTTGATGAACAACATGAACTGGTAGCCGTAGACCACGACGACAATCACGATGAGTCCGATCAGCGCGTAGAGCCCGATGCGCAGCATCGGGGTGTCTTCTGCGCCGAACAGGCGAACGAACGCGCCGACGAGGGCGTCACCGCCGACCCACACCGAGATCGAGTAGAACGCGATTGCGGTCAGGAGCGACAGGAACGAACCGGCGATACGCCCGGTGACACCGAGGTGTGCGCCGGATGCGACCGCGTTGTTGGTTCCGGTGCGAGGACCAAAGAGTCCCATCGGCATGAGAAACAGGGTTCCGACGAGCACACCAAGAACGGCGGCGCCGACGCCCTCCCAAAAGGAGAGCCCAAAGAAGATGGGGAACGTTCCCAGCAGAACAGTCGCGAAGGTGTTTGCGCCTCCGAACTGAATGCGGAACAAGTCGCGCGGCGTCGACGTGCGGTCGGCGTCGGGGATGGTGTCAATTCCGAAGCCTTCGACCTCGGTGATTTTCGGTTTGGGGTTGTGAGCAACGGTGCTCATTGTTGTCCTCTCTAAAGGTTGGCAAAACAATGTGACGCCATGCTATTCCCTTCTTGCCTCACAGGCAATAGTTTTTTCTCATGGAGATAGTTCGCGTTGTAGACCTTTCCCGAGAAATCACTGCCGAGACCGTGGTCTACCCCGGCGACCCTGTTCCACACATCGCCCAACACGCGACAATCGCCAAGGACGGGTTCAACCTCGTGTCGATTCAGATGGGTAGCCAAAGTGGCACACACGTCGATGCACCATTCCACTTCGACGACAACACCGAGAAAATCGATGAGGTTCCGTTGGAAAGATTCGTCGGTCGGGGTGTGATTATTCATTGCGACGGCGTATCGGCTCGCGAACGCATCACTCTCGATTCCGTCCGAACCGAAGCCGAGTCAGCTCGTGCTGGCGATATCGTCCTCGTTCACACCGGCTGGGCTCGTCACTACGGCGACCCGGCATACTTCGACAACCCGTTCCTTGACGCCGAACTCGTGTCGTTCCTGCTT
>JBEGPO010000081.1:0-6571 GCA_041181465.1 Actinomycetota bacterium
GACAACGAGATTGGTGGCAGCGCGAAAGCGTGGGCGTTCTTCGACGAGTTGACGGAGAGGGCGTTGGACGCGGGTAATGCAGAGGCGCGACCTCTCTCAGATCTGTTACCCGACAACTTAAACGTTGCTCAACAGTGGGTGCTCTCGGTCGAGGTGAGCGGTGAGTATGGGGAAGACCCCTCAGAACTTGCGATTGCTGCTCTCGACGAGGGCAAGGCGATTCGTGGCGGGGACGCGCTTCTCGACAAGGGCTACGGGGCGATCACCGATTATCTGGCTGACGGGCTAGATATCCGGCTGGAATGGGTGGTTTCGGAAATTGAGTACGGCGACGAGGGCGTCACCGTGTACTCGGTCGACGGCGCCCAGTTGCGGGCGGACCTCGCTGTGGTGACGCTGCCCGTTGGGGTGCTTCGGGCCGAAAGCGTGGAGTTCACCCCGCCGCTCCCGAGCGACAAGGTAGACGCTCTCACCGGGCTTGGTAGTGGTCTCCTCGACAAACTGTGGCTTGCCTTCGACGACGTGTTCTGGGACGCGGAAGTTGACGTTATCAACTGGATCGACCCCCACAACCCGGGGCTCTGGCCCTTCTGGGTCAACGGCTACAAGGCCTTCGGCGTGCCCGTGCTTCTCGCTTTCAACGGCGGCGGCGTCGCGCGCGACCTTGCTGACTGGTCGGACGACGAGGTGGTCGCCAGCGCTATGGCAGCGCTTTCAGCGATGGCTGGTTGATGGCTGTCAGGCAGATGTGGATAGTCGGGCCGGGTGAATGCTTCGATCGAAGACCCGAACTCAACGAATCACCGACCTTTGGCGATCGCGACTATCTCATCAATGTGGTTGTTGATGACAAATTGTCTGCCAATTTTTTCGACGTTGAATTGACCGAAAAAAGTGGACGGCAGGTGCTGTCCGCTCATCCAGAGCGCCAATCCGTGGGATGCCCACAAAATGCTGCCCGCCGCGAGGAACTCGGATGCGTGCGTGAGAGCTTCGTCCACCCCCGGCGATTTCGTCCAATCGAACCCGATTGGCGTCGATGTCCCATTTCGAATATCAATCACGAGGTAGCCCGTCACTGCGATTTGAAACTCTTGCCGTTGTCGCAATTCAACTTCATACGCGGACTCCAATAGTCGGTTCACGGTGTCCGACATCATCGGATAGTGCACGAGAACGGCGACCGGCCCCATTCGTGCCGACCATTTGAGTTTGGCGTCAATAAATGCGCGCAGGCGTTTTTCACCGTCTCCCTGGGTTTTTTGCAAAATCTCGAACGGGTGGGTCGACCAATCCCGATAAGCCCAGATCGTCGCTTCGGCGATGAGCGCTTCGCGGCTTCCGAAATGATAGGGAACCATCGCTTGCTTGAGTTCAAGGCGATCGCAGACAACGCGGGCGTTGAACTCGGATGGACCGTGCTTCCGGATTTCGTCGATGGCGAGAAGAATGAGCCGCTCGCGTGTTCCGATGTCGTTCCCCATTAGCGACTTCACGCCGTCAAGTGCGGGCGAGAGGTGCAGGTCTGGAACGGGCCTGTCTAGCCGGGGTCTAGCCATGGGTGCAGTCTACCAACGCCCGCTTCGTTAATACAGATGCGTTTCAGTTATCTCAAAGTCCGCCTTTTTAGTCGGCGGGCATCGGATCGATCGGCATTGGCTCGATGAGCATCGGCTCGGGCAGCTGGATGACCCCTTCCACGAGAGTGATGACGGTCTGCCACCACCACTCGGTGCCGTTTAGCGAGACACCGGGGACAAGCCACGCGGCACCGTTCGCATCCCACACGAGCAGCAAAACCGATTTCGATTCATTAATGGTAATTGTTTCGACGGGGATTTCATCTTCCGTTGGCAGCGGAATCGGCGCCTCCGTGTCGGTCGGCACAGGTTCAGAGGTGTCGGAAGGAGCGGGCTCTTCTGTCGGCTCGACGGTTGGCTCAGTGGGTTCCGTCGGCTCGACGGATTCGCCAGTCGCTGCATCGCCGTCCATCGCGTCGAAACCGGAGCCAACCGAGGATCGCGTTGCCCACATCATGCCGCCCTGATAGTCCGTCGGTCCTACGCCGAACCAACGCCAATCCGCGAGGCGTTCTACGGCCGTGGCGTCTGACACGGTGTCGAATTCGCCGGCGTCAACAATTGTGACCGCGTTGCCTTGTGCCCAGGACAATTCGCCGTTGCCCGACCACGAGATTGACCATTCGATAGCAGTAGGTTGTCCTGAAACCTTCAGTGCGACGCTTGCAAACGATGACCACTCGTCGACCATGACGGTGATGTCGGCCGATTCGAACGAGACTCCCATCGCGGTAAAGAATTCGGTTGCCAATAGACGGGTTTCTGCCTCGTCAGGGTTCAGCCCTGTTATCGCGGGTTCGTATTCGGTGCACTCGATATAGGAATTAGCGCCCTTTCCAACACGCTTCTCTTGCAGGCACTTTTGTTCGGGATACGCAGCGGGGTTGGAATACCACCACGATCCTGTGCCCGTCCAGCTGACCGTGACACTGGGCGCCGAATAGTCTTCGGGTCCCACCACATATGACGGCCACGCCGCATCGAAGTATTGAGACTTCTGTGGTTCACCGGTAACGCCGAAGTAGGCGGCCGCGTTGCTCAACACTGATTCCGGAGTGCCCGCCAAATCGAGTCGATAGACACGGCCACGCCCCGTCGACGTCGACAGGTTGTCGCCCGCGACATATTCGTAGGACAGGTAGGGCATCATCATTTTGGAATCACTGACGGCGGAGGATTGGGCCGACATCGACTCGGGACCCGAATTGTCTGCCAAGACGATGAGCGGCACACTCGCCGTGCCGAAGGTTCCAGCTACGACAACACCAGCAGCCGCCGCGACTCCAACACCGCCCGCCAACGATCGGCGAACCCGAGTCGAGGTGGTCAGCCACCAGTCGCGGATGGGATTGTGCCCGGAAGTCGCTGAATTGGGCAGACCTTTGGGGGAAACCTTCACAGCAGGACCAGCTGGGTCAGATTTCCGGAGGCGGTTGTCGAGTGACTCGTCGGTTGGCTTGTTCATAATCTGGTTATGTCCTCTCGAACGGAAATCTTTCACGCGGTTTCGGCGAGAGCGGCGCGCAATTGGTTGCGGGCTCGATTGAGCCGAACGGAAACCGCATTCGCGGTGATGTCGAGAGCCAAGGCGGTCTCGGCGACGCTGAGACCGTCGAGTGCGGTCAGAGCCAGAATCTGACGAGACGTCGCCGGAAGCCGCCCCCATGCGTCCGCCAGGGCGATGTCGGCGACAGCAATGGATTCTGCGGAGGGTGAGGTGTCCGGTGCAACGATCGCGGCCAGTAAATTCTGGGCGCGCGCGTTTTTTCTGCGATGGTTTGCGACCAAGTTCGTCGCGACGCGGTAAAGCCAGGGCAGTTCCTCGCCAACTGTGACGGCACCACCTCTACGCCATGCAATCTCGAACACCTGAGCCGACAGGTCGTCCACGTCCTTGACCTCAACGCGGCGATACAAGAACTTCGCGATAGTCACGCGCAAACCAGCGAAACGCTCGGTGAAATCGTCGGGGGACAATGGGGCTCCTTTGTGACCTACCTTGACTATGTCACGGCAACGCGAAATCTTTCAGAATTATTTCGCCTCACACAAAAGTGTGCCCGGACCGATTGGCCCGGGCACACCATTGTGAGGAGTCGTTTTACTTGACGGCTTCCGTGTTGTCGTCTGCGAACGTTCCCGCGGCTGCGGCAGCCTTGGGGTTGCGCGCACGAACCGCGAAGAAGAACCCGACACCGACGATCATCGAGGCCGCAAACCAAACCGGAAGTTGGTTGAACGGTTCGACGGTTCCGACGATGTTGACCCAGTAGACGTAAACCAGGGCGGCGGCACCGATGATGCCGAGTACCTGGGTGACGACGACCTGCTTGACTCCGGCCTTCTTGAGGAAGACGGGAGCAAAGAGACACACGAGGAGGTACGCGAGCATGTAACCGAACACTCCAACGGTGTCGACGTAGGTCGTGATGTTGAGCGGAACTTCACCGATCGACAACTCGTAGGCGGTCGGGATGAACGCCATGGGGTACAACCACAGGATCGCGTAGGCCGGCGTGCGGTACTTGGCGTGTGCTTTTCCGAATGCCTTGGGGAAAATCCCCTCGTTACCCCACGAGAACATGAGGCGACCGGCGACGGTGATACACGCCATGACGACGGCAACGAACGATGCTGTGAAGCCGAGGTTCAAGATGGGAAGGAATCCTTCCAGTCCGTACTGCACGGCGAGTGCGTCCATGGGCGAGCCCGATGCCGCGAGGCCGGCGGCGCCGCCCTCGATTGCAGCGACCTGGGCGTACGTTGCGAAGACATAGAGCAGACCCGCAAAGATCGCTCCACCGCGGATTGCGCGGGGGATTGCTCGGTAGGGGTCTTCCGCTTCTTCACCGAGTGACGCGGCGCTTTCGAACCCAACGAATCCGAGGATTGCGAGGACAACCGCGAACACAATGCCATCGAACGTTGCACCGGTGAGGCTCAACTGGCTCATGTCGATGATGTTGCCGCTCTGCACGAGAACAATGCCAAGTACAACGACGATAACGATAATCGAGATGATTTCAAGAGTCGCCGAAACGCGCGCTGCGATTCGAACACTCGAGATGGTGACCCAGATTGCAACCGCGAGCAACATGGCGTCAAGGACGATTTGTCCCGTGATGCTGTCGAAGACGGTGATGCCGAGGCCCTTGAGGAACTCGGACGCGAAGAATCCCGCGCCGGCGAGAGAGCCGGCTGCGATACAGACGGCTCCGACAAACAGGCCCCAACCGGTGATGAAGCTACCGGTCGGCCCAATTGCGGGACGAATCAGGGAATAGAGCGAGCCGGCCCCCGCACGACGGCGTGCAATCGACGTGATGGAGCGGGCGATGAGCAAGATCAGCACCATTCCGATGGCGAACGAGAACCACGCGCCATTTCCGGCGGAGCCGGCCATGAACATGGGGGTGAAAGCGATGACGGCACTGGGCGCGATGTTCGCGACACTTTGTGCCAGAACCTCAAACGGGGTGACGCTACGTCGCGCCAATCCGCCGGAGTGGTCTTTAGGTGTACTCATGTGGTTTTCCTCCGTTTGACGTGGCTACGGCAGCAAGAGCTGTCGCAGGGCGGCACCCGAATTGAGATCAGCGAGTGCCGATTCGGCTTCGTCGAGAGGTCGACGGGCCGAAATCATGGATTCGAGGTCGAGCTCACCGTTCATGAGCTCGTCGACGAGGCGCGGGATATCCCGCTGGGGTACGGTGCTTCCGTAGTTGCACCCGAGGATTCGCTGGTCGGCCTCAGCCAACACGAGCGGATCAAACTGGGCCGTCTGACCAGTCGGGGGGAGTCCGACGACGACGGCGCTTCCACCCTGGCCAAGGGCCGCGATGGATTGCTCGGTCGTGACGATTTTGCCGATAGCGTCAAAGACGTAGTCCAGCCCTTGAGGAACGAGCGCCTTCATTTCGGCGGGGACGTCCATGCCTGGCGTGATGAGAAGAGAGTGGGTCGCGCCCAGTTTGTGGGCGAGGTCGAGTTTGTCTTGGGCGATGTCGACGGCGAGGATAACGCTGGCCTTTTCGAGGCGGGCGCCCTGGATGACCGATAGCCCGACGCCACCGCACCCGATGACTGCGGCAGTCGAACCCTGGACAAAGTTTGCGGTGTTGCGAACCGCACCGACTCCCGTGGCAACAGCACAACCGACGAGAGCAATGACGTCGAGTGGAGCGTCGTCACGAACCTTGATGGCTCCGGATTCGGGGACCACAACCATTTCGGCGAATGACGAAACTCCGAGATAGTGATGAACGACCTCACCGTCCTTGGACAGGCGGCTCGTTCCGTCGTAGAGGACCCCGTTGGGGGCGACGACATTCGCCACCATCTCGCACTGGGCCGGGCGACCGAGAAGGCAGTAACGACAAATTCCGCAGTTGGGGACCCAGGACAGGACTACATGATCCCCCACGGACAGTGTGGAGACACCGGCACCAACCGCGTCCACAATTCCGGACCCTTCGTGCCCCATCACGAGGGGCATCGGCACATCCCATTCGCGTCGAATCACGTGGAGGTCGGAGTGACAGACACCCGCTGCGGTCACCCGGACTCGAACCTCTCCACTGCGTGGATTGGCTAAGTCGACATCGGTAACCAACACGTTCGTGCCGTCGAATGTGACTGCCTTCATTGAGGGGACTCCATTGTCTGTAATACATTCGTAGCGCTCTGCGAGCCCTGTTAAATCACATCGTGGCACGTTTTATCCGATTAAACAACGTCGACACGGAATGACAACTAGTGCCCGATCACGACGACTTCGGTGGGTCCGTTCGCTGCCACCTATGCGACACAATGGGAGCATGCCCCTCAGCGACGAGAACCGCGCCGGAATGGAAGACGTCGGGCCCAAACTCCGTTCGACGCGCCAGGCTCAAGGTCTTTCGGTGACGTTTGTCGCCGAACAGGCGGGTGTGACCAAGGGGTTCATCAGCCTCGCAGAGAGAGGGAAAACGCGGGTATCCGTTCCCGTTCTC
>JBEGPO010000082.1:0-2977 GCA_041181465.1 Actinomycetota bacterium
GGATTTCGTCGTGGCCGGCCGGACTGCAGGAACTCAAAGAAGCTGGTTTCGTTGTCGCGTCGCTCGCGCTGTCGGATGATGCGGTGTCGCTTGCCGAACTTGCGGCCGAGAACCACGAGAAGCTCGCGGTCGTTTTCGGAACGGAAGGTCACGGGTTGACGCCGGCGACGATCGCGGCGAGCGATCGCGTGGTTCGTATTCCGATGTCACACGGAGTGGACTCGCTCAACGTCGCCGCAGCCGCAGCGGTGACACTCTATGCGTTGACCAATACGCCGTAACGCCACCATCGCTCTGGACAATGGAGTGTGGGCAAACAGGACGGTTCTGGGCGTCTCGTCACCGTGGGTGACGCGGACGACTCCGGCACGCCATTTCTGCACCTCGACATGGATGCGTTTTTCGCGTCGGTCGAAGAGCTGGACGACCCCGACATCGTTGGTCAGCCGGTCATCGTCGGCGGAACCGCTGGTCGAGGGGTGGTCTCGGCGGCGAACTACGTCGCGCGTACGTTCGGGGTCAACTCGGCGATGCCGATGTCCCTGGCTCTGCAGCGCTGCCCGAACGCGATCGTGCGCAAACCCCGATTCGATCGCTATTCCGAGATCTCTGGTCGGGTCTTCGCCATCCTTCACGACGTCACTCCCAAAGTTCAACCGTTGTCGATCGACGAGGCGTTTCTCGATGTTTCTGGGGCGCGGGCGTTGCTCGGGCGACCGCTCGACATTGCGAAGTCGATTCGTGAACGTGTGCGGCTCGAGGTCGGACTCGCCGCGTCGATCGGGGTGGCCTCCTCCATGTTCGTTGCGAAGGTCGCGGGGTCACGCGCCAAGCCCGACGGGTTGCTCGTCGTTCCAGCCGGTGACACTGTCGACTTCCTCGCGCCCCTGCCGATAACTGCTCTCTGGGGCGTCGGTGCCGTGACGGCGAAACGCCTCGAGTCGTTCGGTTTGTCGACGGTCGGAGACGTTCAGCGTTCCGAGATGGATTCGCTCGTATCAATCCTGGGAGACAGAATGGCGCGTCACCTGCACAACCTGGCCATGGGAATCGATGAGCGGACGATCGAAGACCGCAGTAACGAGCGCAGTATCGGCCGGTCAAACACGTTCGGCACTGACCTCACTGACGTCGCCGAGATGCACCGCGAGGTGCTGCGCATGGCAACCGACGTCGCCGCCCGCGCCCGTACTCGGAACTTCCTCGCGCACACCGTCACGGTCACGGTGCGACTGGACGACTGGTCGACGGTGACGCGGTCGCACACGTTCACCGATCCGACGCACGCGACAAAACTGGTCGCGGCCGAAGCGGTTCGGTTGTTCGATCGGGTCGAACGCCACGGTCATCCGGTGCGCCTGATTGGCGTTCGCCTCGAGAACCTGGTTGGGGAGGGCGACCTCGGGTTGCTGTGGGAGGACGAAGACGACGGGCACGACATCGACGACATCGTCGATGCGGTGGCGGGGCGTTTCGGGTTCGGGACTGTTCAGCCCGCGTCTCTCGTGCGCAAGCGGCGCATACCGAAACCCGACTAACGGAAGTCGCGGGACTGGTGAGCACCCGCGAATTCAAGCGTTTCGAGCCGGTCGGCGACGATGGACAACACACCGTCGACCGATCGTTGCAGAATTCCGCGAACAATCAATGCGGCACTCTCGCGGGCGACCGGCCGAAATGCCTTCCATAGCCCGCGCGAACACACGATGTTGACGACTCCGGTTTCGTCTTCGAGGTTGAGAAACGTGATGCCCTTCGCGGTGCTGGGGCGCTGTCGGTGCGTGACGAGACCGGCGACCTCGATTCGTCGGTCGGCTTCGGCGGTACGCAGATCGGTGACGGATAAGACCCCGCGCTGGCGAAGGTTGTCCCGCACGAATTGGACGGGGTGCAGTCCGGGTGACACGCCGGTCGCCCAGCGGTCTTGGATCATCGTGTCGATTTCACCCATCTCGTTGAAGAACGGCAGTTGGATCGTGGGTGCGATGTTGGGCAGGTATTCGGGCCTGCTCTCGGCTGCGTAGCCCGCTTCCCACAACGCTTCGCGGCGACTGAGCCCCAGAACGTCGAACGCACCGGCGGTCGCGAGTGCCTCAAGGGCAGTCCGTTCGAGCCCGGTTCGGCGAACGAGGTCGTGCAGGTCGCGAAAATCTCCGTTCGCGTCGCGTTCGGCCACAATCGCGGTCGCCATTTTTCGTCCGATTCCGCGAACGTCGGCGAGCCCCATCCGCACTGCGAAGTTACCGTCCCGTCGGTGTGCCGCGGTCACGTCGGGTGCGTCCTTGTCGAATGGCGGCACGGGTTGGTCGTTGTGCTGAAGGCACGTGTCTATTCCGGTCGGACCCTCGTCGATTCCCGTCGCTTCGAGCCCCGATTCGACGCCTGACCGAGCGATGCACGGCACGCGAATGTCGACCCCGTGGCGTTCGGCGTCGGCGGACAGGGTTGCTGCGGAATAGAACCCCATCGGTTGCGACCGCAGTAACCCGACGAGGAAGGCGGCGGGGTAGTGGACCTTGAGCCACGACGACACGTACACGAGCAGCGAGAACGCGATCGAGTGCGATTCGGCGAACCCAAAGTTCGCAAAGGCCTCGAGCGTGCCGTAAATTTTGTCTGCTGTCGCCCCGGTGATGCCATTGGCCGCCATGCCGGCGTAGAACTTTTCTCGAATCGTCGCGAGCCGTTCGATGCCGCGTTTCGACCCGATGGACCGCCGAATGACGTCGGCGTCGGCCCCGCTGCATCCACCGACCGCCATCGCGATCTGCATGAGTTGTTCTTGAAAGATGGGTACGCCCATGGTTCGTTCGAGGACGGGAATCAAATTCGGGTGGTCGTACGTGACGGGTTCCTGACCCGTTCGACGGCGAATGAACGGGTGAACGCTTCCGCCTTGAATCGGGCCGGGACGAACCATCGCGATTTGGACGACGAGGTCGTAGAAGCGTCTCGGGCGAAGGCGGGGGAGCAGCCC
>JBEGPO010000083.1:0-6247 GCA_041181465.1 Actinomycetota bacterium
CGAATCGAGAATTCGCACGACGGTGTCCGAGTCTCGGGCGTCGAATCGTTCCCCGGTGGCATCAATCCCGAACAATTCAGCGACCTCGGCGACCGTGGTGACCAGCGTCGTCGCGGGGTTGGATCGAAGTAACCGGTGGCACCCCGCGCTCGCACCGCTTGTGACAGGGCCGGGAACGACTCCAATCGGTCGGTCGAGGTCGCGCGCATGGGTCGCGGTGTTGAGCGATCCGCTGCGGTAACCGGCTTCGATGACTACCGTCACCCCCGCCATCGCGGCGATAAGCCTGTTGCGCTGCAAAAACCTCCAGCGGGTCGGCGCGCCACCCGGACTCACCTCGCTGATGACGACACCGCTCGCGATGATTCGTCGCAGAAGTTCGTCGTGGCCGGCCGGATACAGCTGGTCTATTCCCCCGGCGAGGACCGCCACCGTCGAGCCGCCACACGCGAGCGTCGCTCGATGGGCCATCCCGTCGATTCCGTAAGCGCCACCCGACACGACGGTGAATCCCCGCGAGGTGAGCCCGGCAGCGAAATCCATAGCGACGTGTTCGCCGTATCCCGTCGACGCCCGCGCGCCGACGATGGCGACGGAACTCGACGGCTGGGGCAATGCCCCGATATCACCGCGGCACCACAGGACACGCGGCCCGTGATCACCGAGGTCGGCGAGACCCGCCGGCCACACCGAGTCGGTGGGGCGGACGACCGTCGCGCCGACAGAAACTGCGGTCGACAACGATCGAAAGAGTGCCGGAGCGTCCATGCGCGGTTCCCATCGGGCGAGTGCTTCGGCGACCTCGGTACCCGACAGGTCATCACCCGCGAGAGTTGACGCGGCGGGCCGGGTGAGGATTCGAGCGAGCGAATCCGTCGCACCCCATTGCCGAATGAGCGCCCCAGCGACGCGATCCCCCGGTTCGGTCAGAAACCCCCACGCGACTTCTGCGAACGCATCGCGCCGGTCGGCCTCATTGCCGTCGAGTCGCAACGGCACCATCGCGCGATCGATGTCGGTGTCGGAGAGATTCCAGGTCGTTGTCATACGGGTACTCCTTGTCGTAGGTAGAGCGCACGACCGATGTGGTCGGCGGTTGGTGCGGAAACGGCATCGCAATCGGCCAAAGTCCAGGCGATGCGGAGGACTCGGTCATAGCCGCGCATCGTCACGGCACCACGGTCAAGCGCGCTATCAAGCGCGCGAACTACCACGGGAGCGAGGCGAAATTTTCCCGACCGCAGTTCCGTCGCGTCAGGACGGCCCTGCCCCCAGCGATCGTTGGCAATCTCCCGTGCCGCGGTCACCCGCTCGCGCGCACGAGCGGTCGTCATCCGCGGCGACGTGTTGTCAAATAGATGTGCCCGTGACACCCGAGAGACGGGAACATGAATGTCTATTCGGTCGAGGATGGGGCCGGACAGTCGTGCCAGATACCGTCGGCGGCGATCGGGCGTGCACACGCACGTCGAGTCGGCAACGCCGGCGTTGCCGCACGGACACGGGTTCGCCGCAAGCACAAGTTGAACGCACGCCGGGAATCGTGCGCTGTGATTCGCGCGATGGATCACGATGTCGCCCGACTCGAGCGGCTGCCGTAGCGCATCGAGTACCGTCGTGGTGAACTCTGGCGCCTCGTCCAGAAAGAGCACCCCGCGACTCGCTAATGACAGCGCGCCTGGGCGAATCACCCCCGACCCGCCGCCCACGATTGCCACCGCCGTCGCCGTGTGGTGCGGTGCGACGAACGGCGGGCGCGTCACCAACTTTCGTGTTTGGGCGACTCGCGCTAGGGACGCGATGCTCGTGACCTCGAGTGCGTCGTGGGTATCAAGGTCAGGCAAAAGGTCGACGAGTCGTTCCGCGAGCATCGTCTTCCCCGCGCCGGGCGGCCCGAGCAGAAACATGTGGTGTCCCCCCGCCGCGGCGGTGACCAGCGCGGCGACGACGTCGGGTTGCCCGACGATGTCCGACAGGTCTCGTGACGACGGAATCGGTTCACGCTCGCTCGGAGGCTCAATTTCATCAACGTCGGGCACCACAATGTTGGCACCGTGCTCGCGCAGGGCGTGGGCGAGACTTGCCACCGCGATGACCTCGATGCCCGGAACGAGTTCAGCCTCGGTGCGATTTCCCGCCGGGACCATGATGCGCCTAGCCCCCGCATCGCGCGCGGCGACAACAGCCGGCAAAACTCCGGCGACCGGTCGGACCCGTCCGTCGAGGGCGAGCTCTCCGACATGCACACACGCTGCGACGGATTCAGCTGGCACGACCCCTGTTCCCGCCAGAATTGCCAACGCGATGGCCAGGTCGAATCCACTCCCCTGTTTCGGCAGGCTCGCGGGTGACAGATTCACCGTGACACGAGTGGGCGGCATCGCACACCCCGAATTGGCGACGGCGCTGCGAACACGGTCTTTCGATTCGCCCAGCGACGCATCGGGCAACCCGATGAGCACGAGTGCGGGCAACCCCGACGCGATGTCGGCCTCGATATCGACGAGGTGGCCCGACAGCCCTGACAGCGCAATCGCCTTAGTTCGACCGACGGTCATTCGATGACCCCGACTCGGTGCTCGAGGCTACCAACCGCGATTCCGTCACCGATTATGCCGATCGCGTCGATTCGAACCGTTCCGGCGTGAACGCGGTGAACACGGCACCACTCGCCAGCGAGAACCCGCAATCGTGCGAACTTGGCCGACGTTATCGCCTCGAGAGGATGCCCGTAACGCCCAGTCCGACGGGTTTTGACCTCGACAAAGGCCACAGTTCGTCCACACCGCGCGATGATGTCGATTTCACCGTGACGGCAGCGCCAGCCGCGATCGAGCACCTCGTAACCGTTCGCCACAAGAAAATCGCCGGCGACGGTTTCGCCCCAACGTCCCAGTTCGTCTTTGCGTGCCAATTTTCCTCCCCCAACAGGGTCGGACAAGTGACGAGCTGGCGCACGGGCATCAACCCTTACCGTGCAGAACTCGCCGCAATGGGGCGATGTGCGAAAAGTTTAGTTGTCGCCGATCGCGAGGTCACGCGGCAACTTGAGTTCCTTCTTGCCAGTCTCTTCGACGTTGATGTCCTTGAACGTCAGAATCTTCACCGACTTCACGAACCGATCGGCGCGATAGACATCCCACACCCATACATCGGTGAGCGTCAGTTCGAAATAGAAATCGTTGCCCGCTTCTTTGATGACCTGCTGAACATCGTTCGCGAGGTAAAAACGTCGCTCGGTTTCGACGACATACGCGAACTGTGCTGCGACGTCGCGATATTCCCGGAACAGTTGCAGTTCGGCGTCGCGATCGTAGGCGTCGAGGTCATCGTCATTCATCGTTATTCATTCTATTCTTTCGCCGCGTCGGGCAATACCGAGGACAACCAGGTTCGCCGGTGAAAGTCGGTAGCGCCGTGTGCACGAATCGCGGTGAAGTGGCCTTCGCTGCCGTACCCCTTGTTGGACGCCCAGCCGTAGGTGTCGTCGTCGCCCGCCGACTCGACCATGAGACGATCCCGATACACCTTGGCCCACACGGAAGCGGCGGCGACAACCGCGCAATCGCGGTCGGCCTTGGTGCGAACCATAATGTGAACCGACGGCAACAGCGACGCCGTCAGCCAATTGTGTGAGCCGTCCAGAATCACTGATGCGCCGGCCAGATCGTGGCCAGCAATGGCGAGCGTCGCAAACGCACGCTCCGCTGCGCGGGCTAACGCCGAGATGATTCCGAACTCGTCAATCTCGGCGGCCGTCGCTTCGCCGGTAGCGATCGCATCCACCCAGTCGGCCACGGGCTGAATCAATTTCTCGCGCTTCGACGCGGCGATCAGTTTCGAATCGCGCAGACCGACGGGAAAATCCGTCGCGGCGCGAATCACGGCAACACCAACGACAACCGGACCCGCCACTGCGCCGCGTCCGACCTCGTCGACACCGACCACAACCCCACTACCCGTTGCGAGCAACTCGCGCTCTAATTCGAGGGTCGGGTCACTCGGCATTCGCGAAATTACCCGCGTGATTGTCGAGCCACGTCCAGTGCGAAATCGGCCACGACACGACGACCGCGCGACCGACAACCTTGTCTATCGACACGAAGCCGTTTCCCGGCTTGTCCTGGTTGTAACGCGAATCAGCCGAATCGTATCGATTGTCGCCCATCACCCACAGCGAATCGTCAGGAACAGTGATGTCAAATTCCATGCCACTCGACGCCTCGTGATTCGAGGTCGTGAGGATATAGGGCTCATTGACGGACTTCCCGTTGACCTGCAACAACCCGTTCGCATCACAACACACGACGCGATCGCCCGGCAATCCAATCAGCCGTTTGACGAGATGGTCTTCGGAATCAGAGCCTCCGAAACCGACGACCGTCGCGATGAGGTCGAGGGCGGCGGTGACGAGGTCGGGGTCGGGCGCATCGTAGTTCGGCAACCAACCACCCGGGTCGCTAAACACCACAACGTCACCGTGCTGGAGCGGGAATACATCGGGGACCAGTTCGTTGACGATGATGCGGTCATCCACCATCAACGTGTTTTCCATCGATGCCGAAGGGATAAAGAATGAGCGAAACAGGAACGTTTTGACGACGAACGAAATCAGTAACGCCGCCGCGACAATGATGATCAAATCCTTGAGGAACCCCAAAAGTCCTTTGACAATGGTTTTCGGCATGGAGTCCTCAGATATACGGTCGGAAGTGCGTGTCGGGTAATTCTACGACCAAAGAAGATGAGCCCCTCACCGAACGTGAAGGGCCCATTCCGAAAGTTCGAAAACTTAGGAGTCGCGCTTCTCGCGAATTTTTGCCTTCTTGCCGCGAAGTGCGCGCAAGTAGTAAAGCTTGGCGCGACGGACGTCACCGCGGCTGACGAGCTCGATGTGGTCGATGACCGGCGAGTGGACCGGGAACTTTCGCTCGACGCCAACCTGGAACGAGATCTTGCGGACGTTGAACGTCTCGCCAATTCCGTGACCGTTACGGCCGATAACCACGCCCTGAAAAACCTGGATTCGACTGCGGCTGCCTTCAATAATGTTTACGTGAACCTTCACCGTGTCACCGACGCGGAAGTCGGGGATGTCGCTACGAAGCGACGCGGCGTCAATTGCATCAAATTTCTGCATTGTTCTTTCACTTTCTGCACTCGCTTCGGGACGGATGCGGGAGGTTCTGGTCGCGATGTGGTCACATGGCTCGTCCCCCGAAGCAGAGGGCCCGTGAATCGCGTGTGCCAGTCGGCACAAGTCACAATCTTGCCACAGTCGGGCGCGCTTTACCAATTAGGCTGACACGCAGAGGAAGAAGGCCCGACGTGATTGAACTTCGCACCCCCGCCGAAATCGAGGCGATGCGGCCCGCTGGCCGTTTTGTCGCGTCCGTTCTGGTGGCCGTTCGAGAGGCAGCAAGCGTCGGAACCAACCTTCTTGAACTCGACGCGCTCGCCCATCACATGATTCGTGATGGCGGCGCAGAGTCCTGCTACATCGACTATCACCCGTCGTTCGGCGCTTCGCCGTTTGGCAAAGTCATCTGCACGAGCATCAACGATGCCGTACTGCACGGGCTCCCCCACGACTATGTCATTGCCGATGGCGACATCGTCAGCATCGACTTTGCCGCCAGTGTCGACGGCTGGGTGTGCGACTCAGCGGTCAGTTTTGTTGCTGGCACCGCCGACCCTGAAGACCTTCGAATCATCACGGCCACCGAGGAGGCGCTCGTAGCCGGAATTGCCGCGGCAACGGCCGGCAATGCCATCGGCGACATTTCCGCTGCTATCGGTGACGTCGCGGATAAGTATGGTTATGGCGTCAACTTGGATTTCGGGGGCCACGGGGTCGGTCGCGAAATGCACGGTGACCCGCACGTCCCGAACGACGGACGACCCGGTCGCGGATACAAACTTCGTGAAGGACTCGTCATCGCCATCGAGCCCTGGTTCATGCGTGACACTGACGAAATCTTCACCGATGCGGACGGGTGGACCTTGCGGTCGGCCGATGGTTCGCGTGGCGCCCACAGCGAGCACACCATCGCCATTACGGCAGAGGGGCCGATCGTTCTCACTGCTCGGCACCTGTGAACCCCGAATTTTGCGACGCGTTGATTGAGTGAGAAGCTCGTCAAACACGATTGTCGCGTGTGTAACGAGTTGATAACGTCTCGCACTTATCGGCATATTCGCAAAAGATGTGTGTCACCCTGTGACTATGCGATCAAAAGATTGCACA
>JBEGPO010000084.1:0-7281 GCA_041181465.1 Actinomycetota bacterium
GCGACCTGGTGTCTCGGGTTGGCGCAGACTCGACGATGCTGCGCGCCGTCCTCACCCAAGGTTTGGTTGAGGCCATCGGCGGTTTGGTCACGTTTGTCGGTTCCATCATCGCGATGTTGATCATCGACATGATCCTTTTTGGCCTCACCTTTTCCGTCGTTGTCAGTTCGATGGTGATTGTCATCGCGCTGTCACGCCGAATCCGGGTCTATTCGCGACGCGCCCAAGACCGTGTCGGTGACCTCACCGCGTCCGTCGAGCGCGCCATCTCAGCAGTTCGGACGGTTCGCGCTGCAAACGCCGTCCAGCGTGAAATCGACACCGTCGATGACGATTCGCGTGGAGCGTGGCGTGCGGGGCTCGACGTCGCGCGAATTTCGGCGTTTGTCATTCCGATTTCAGGTATCGCAATGCAGGTGTCGTTCCTCGTCGTGCTCGGGGTTGGCGGATTCCGCGTCGCGAGCGGTGCAATCGACGTCGCGCAGCTCGTGTCGTTCATTCTTTTCCTGTTCATGATGATCATGCCGCTCGGCCAGGCAATCGGCGCATTCACGTCGGTCGCCCAGGCTCTCGGGGCCCTCGGTCGCATCCAAGAGATCATCGACTTACCAAGCGAATCCGCGAATGACGTTGTCACGGACACCCTCGACGGGGAACTCGGCGACGTCGCTATTGAGTTCGACACGGTGAACTTCGCGTACGACCCCGAGACGCCAATTCTGACCAACATTTCCTTCACCGTGAAGACCGGGACTCGCATCGCGTTGGTCGGGCCTAGCGGCTCGGGAAAGTCGACGATTTTGTCTCTCATAGAACGGTTCTACGACCCTCAATCAGGAACAATTCACCTCGGAGGGCACGACATTCGCGCACTCGACCGCACCGAACTGCGCTCCGCAATCGGGTACGTCGAACAGGACGCGCCCGTTCTCGCGGGCTCGATTCGCGACAACCTCATCCTCGGAGCACCGAACGCGACCGACGCGGACTGCCTCGCCGTCCTTGACGAAGTGAATCTCGCAAACATCGTGGAACGAGACGAACGCGGTATCCACTCCCCTGTTGGCGAGGGCGGCGTGCTGCTGTCGGGCGGCGAACGTCAACGACTCGCGATCGCCCGCGCTCTCCTTGCGGCCGCACCCATCCTGTTGCTCGATGAATCAACATCGAGCCTGGACGGTCTCAACGAACAGTTGATGAAGGATGCCATCGACCGCGTCTCTGCGCAGCGCACACTGATTGTCATCGCGCATCGGCTCTCGACCGTCATCGACAGTGACCAAATTGTGGTTCTCAGCAAGGGTGAAGTCCTCGGGATCGGAACACACGAACAGCTGTTGACCGTGGTGCCGCTGTACCGCGAGTTAGCCGAGACACAGCTACTCTCGCCTGTCGAGGCCTAAGAGAAGTCGGCGTCCGGCGCGAGCGTCGGCAGGAACGCGCTGGGGGCGTTAAACCCGTGCGCGAGCATCCCGTTGGATTCGCGCAAATAACACGTGCCACAGAGCGACTCATAGGTCACGTTGTCGCCGTCGATCGCGACCTGGGCACCGTCAAAAATGAACTGACCATTCACGAGTCGAGCGTTGAACATCGCTTTTCGACCGCAACGACAAATCGTCTTCAGTTCCTCGAGAGCGTGTGCGACTTCGAGGAGTCGGCGCGAACCAGGGAAAGCGATCGTCTGAAAATCGGTTCGAATTCCATACGCGAGGACCGGGACGTCCTCAAGAATCGCGATGCGTAAGAGATCGTCGACCTGGTCGACACTGAGGAACTGAGCCTCGTCCAGAAGGAGGCACGCGACATCCTGGCCAGTCGTTGCTTTGGTTTGAGAACGATATGCGTCGAACATCGTGCGCACATCATCGTTCGGTCCGATGACAAAGTTCACGGCCCGCTCAACACCAAGGCGCGACACGATTAACGCTTCACCCTTCGTATCGATTCGAGGCTTCGCGATGAGCACCTGCTGCCCGCGTTCCGCATAGTTATAGGCAGCCTGGAGCAACGCCGTGCTCTTGCCGCTGTTCATCGCGCCATATCGGAAATACAACTTAGCCATACGTCGAGCGTACCGAACTGTGCCCGTCCTTAGGATGGACACGTGCACCGTCTCGCCGCAATCTCACTAGTTGGCGGCGTTATGTTCGGGCTCACGGGATGTTCCACCGAATCGGCCGCTCAATTGGACGACCTGCGTGAGCGGTTTGTCGCGGCGGGTGGGGTGTGTTCCGATTGGGCTCCACTCGGTAAACCACTCGCGCTTGCTGCACAAACCTGCGCTGAGGGAGCTACCCTCGTCGTGTTCAATTCGACCGAGGACCGCGCGGATTTCATCAAGTCCGAACTCGAAACAAACGAGCAGATTCGCGCCCGAACCCACGTCATCGTGTCCGAGGACACCTGGCTCGTGATTGACACTCTGGCGGTCATCGTTCGGGTCATGCCTCCGATGGGTGGCATGATCAGCGGACGCAACGGCGCAAATCCCTAACTCGGTCTACAGAGCGCGTTCCGCGATTTCGACCACGTTCTGTAACAGCAGGGCGCGCGTCATGGGCCCAACGCCGCCGGGGTTCGGCGACACCCAGGCGGCCACTTCTCGAACATCCACATCGACATCGCCGGCAATGCGTGTCGTGCCATCGGGATTGGTCACGCGCGAGACACCCACATCGAGAACGATTGCGCCCAGCTTGACGTTGGCTGCCGTCACGATTGAGGGCGAGCCCGCGGCCGCGATAATGACATCCGCCGCCCGCAGGTGCTCCGCGAGGTTTCGGGTCCCCGTGTGCGTGAGCGTCACGGTGGCGTTGGTTTCCTTGCGAGTGAGAAGAGACCCAATGGGTCGACCGACGGTGATTCCGCGACCGATGACGACGACGTTGAGTCCACTCCACGAAATGCCGTGGCGTTCGACGAGTTCGATGACCCCGCGTGGAGTGCACGGCAGCGGCCAGTCGACCGTTCCGGACGCTCGATTGACGAGCCGACCGAGGTTCATCGGGTGAAGTCCATCCGCGTCCTTGTGCGGGTCGATACGTTCGAGGATCGCGTCGGTGTCGAGGTGTTTCGGCAGCGGCAACTGGACGATATAGCCGGTGACCTGGTCGTTGGAATTCAATTCGCCGATCACGGCCTCGACCTCGGCCTGTGTCGCGGTGTCCGGCAGGTCATGGCGGATCGACGCGATTCCGACGTCAGCGCAGTCCCTGTGCTTGCCGCCCACGTACCACTCGGATCCGGGGTCGTGTCCGACCAACACCGTAGCGAGACCCGGTGTGATGCCCCTTGAGCGAAGCGCTTCAACGCGAACCGTGAGGTCGCTTTTGATTGCCCCGGCGGTCGCCGTGCCATCCAGCAACCGGGCCGTCATCAGCGTTACTGCTCGAGGCCGGGGTAGAGCGGGAAGGCGTCGGTCAGAACCTTGACTCGTCGTTTGAGTTCGACGGCATCCGGATTCGGCATCAGCGCGTGAGCGATGACATCCGACACTTCGGTGAATTCTGCGTCTCCGAAACCGCGGGTTGCGAGTGCTGCGGTTCCGATGCGAACGCCCGACGTGACCATCGGAGGGCGGGGGTCGAACGGGACCGAGTTCCTGTTGACGGTGATTCCCGCGTCGTGCAGCAGGTCTTGTGCTTCCATTCCATTCACGGTCGAATTGCGAAGGTCGACGAGCACCAAGTGAACGTCGGTTCCACCGGTGAGCACGCCAACACCAGCCTGTGTTGCGTCGGCCGCGGTGAGACGCTCTGCGAGGATTTGTGCCCCGCGAATTGTGCGCTCTTGGCGTTCCTTGAACTCGGGGGTCGCGGCGAGTTTGAACGCCGTAGCTTTTCCGGCAATCACATGCATGAGAGGTCCACCCTGCTGACCGGGGAATACGGCCGAGTTCAACTTCTTACCCAGTTCCTCGTCACGCGACAGGATTAGTCCCGACCTCGGACCGCCGAGAGTTTTGTGAACGGTCGTCGAGACGACGTCTGCGTAAGGGACGGGGCTCGGGTGAACTCCGGCGGCAACGAGCCCGGCGAAGTGCGCCATGTCGACCCAGAGCTTGGCGCCGACCTCATCGGCGATTTCGCGGAACGCGGCGAAGTCGAGATGGCGCGAGTAGGCACTCCAGCCCGCGATGAGGACCTGCGGCTTGTGTTCCAGCGCCAGATCGCGCACAACGTTCATGTCAACGAGGAATGTTTCGGGGTCGAGTCCGTAGGCCACAGCGTTGTACAAGCGGCCCGAGAAGTTGAGTTTCATGCCGTGTGTGAGGTGTCCACCGTGTGCGAGTTCAAGACCGAGAATTGTGTCACCCTTGGTGGCGATGGCATGCAGGACAGCGGCGTTCGCGGTCGCACCAGAGTGCGGCTGAACGTTGGCGTAGGCCGCACCAAACAACGACTTGGCACGCTCAATTGCGAGTGCCTCGGCGATGTCGACGAATTCACATCCACCGTAGTAACGCTTGCCCGGGTAACCCTCGGCGTACTTGTTGGTCAGGACCGACCCCTGGGTCTGCAGAATCGAGCGGGGGACGAAGTTCTCGGACGCAATCATCTCGAGGTAGTCCTGCTGGCGGCCGAGTTCGAGTTTCAAAACCTCGGCGATCTCGGGGTCAACCTCGGACAGGGGGGCGTTGAATGTGTGAATGTCGTTCACGGGGCTCCTCGCGAAGTGGTCTGATATGACACCATTCTAGTTTGCCCAGAGAGCTCGTTCTCTGCGCCTCGCGATGAGTGCAACCGTCGCACCACCGACGAGAACACTGGCACCAATGTAGGGAAGAGCGGTGATTCCGAATGGCACCAAAAGCACCCCGCCAATGAACGAGCCACTGCCGATTCCGAGGTTCCACGCCGTGGTGCGCATCGCCCCGGCGAAGTCACGAAGGCGTGGGCTAGAGATCTCCATGATGTACTGCCCGAACAACGGCTCGGTCACGGCAAAACCGAGGCTCCACAGCGCGCAGGCCACGATTGCGGCGACCTGCGAGCCCGCGACCAGATTGAGGACGACCATCATGGCCGCCATGTACAGGATCGAAATCGAGATGTTGCGGGAAAGATTTTCGGGGCGGCGGCCCAGTCGTTCGGCGACGAGGATTCCGATTGTTCCACCGACGCCATAGGCCGCGAGGGGAACGGCAACGGTCAGCGGGGTGAAATTCGCGACCTCGATGAGGAACGGGGCGATGTACGGGTAAAACATGTTCCCCCCTCCAACGACCAGGAACACTCCCGAAACCCCGAGCAACACCATTCGGAAGGATCGGTCGCGGACGACCGAGTGCGCATCGTCGGGATTCTCGGTGTGGGGATTGGGAACGGGAATCAGCAGAAAATACAAACCGACGCTCGCTCCAATCGTCAGAGCCGTCATGATGAGGAATCCGGCACGCCAGTCGGAAATGGCCGCGAGTGCCGAGCCGAGGGGTAAACCCGCAATGAAGGCGAGGTTCGCCCCAGCCGAGATGAACAGGAATCCTCGAGACCGCCACTGAGCGGGCAACATTGTGGTCACGTACCCCGTCGCAATCATCCAGAACATTCCGTTGCCGAGCCCGCCGACGATTCGGGAAGCGAACAAGACGTCGTAGGTGGGAGCCAGCGAGGCCATGACATTCGACACCGTGAACAATCCCACAGACACAATCAGCAAGGACTTGCGGCTGAAACGACGGGTGGTCAAGGACATGGGGATGGCAGTCAGCACGACGGTCGCCGCCCACACCGACACGAGAAATCCAATCTGCGACGTGCTGACGTTGAGGTCAGCCGACATCGATGGCAACATTCCTGTCGGCAAAAACTCGGACGTGACCGTGGCAAAAACCGTGAAACCGATAGCCGTCATAGCCGCCCACGGGAAACGGTCGGTCGATGCGGAAGTGTTGCTCATACTGTTGACAGCCTAGGACTTATCGTCCAGCCGCAAACGCGGCGAGTGGCTCGCGCGAGAACTACGCGAGTCGCTTCTGGAGGTTGGCGTCCAGCGTCGCGAGGAACTCCTCGGTCGTTTCCCACACCTGGTCTGGTGCGACGAGCGACGCGAGGTCCTTCGTCATGTGTCCGGCCTCGACCGACGCGATGACCACTTCTTCAAGGGTTACCGCGAAGTCGATGAGCGCTTGGTTTCCGTCCAATTTTCCACGGTGCTGAAGTCCCCGCGTCCACGCGTAAATCGAGGCGATCGGGTTCGTCGAGGTCGGCTTTCCCTGTTGGTGATCGCGGTAATGGCGCGTCACCGTTCCGTGCGCGGCTTCCGCCTCGACGATTTTCCCGTCAGGAGTGGTGAGGACCGACGTCATGAGGCCGAGCGAACCGAAACCCTGAGCGACGGTATCCGATTGGACATCCCCGTCGTAATTCTTGGTTGCCCAGACGTATCCACCCTCCCACTTCATCGCGCTCGCAACCATGTCGTCGATGAGGCGGTGTTCGTAGGTGATTCCGGCCTTGGCGAACTTGTCCGCAAATTCCGTCTCAAAGATCTCTTGGAAGATGTCCTTGAATCGACCGTCGTAGGCCTTGAGAATGGTGTTCTTGGTCGACAGGTAGACGGGGTAGTTCCGCGTCAAACCGTAGTTGAGCGAGGCGCGAGCAAAATCACGAATCGAGTCGTCGAGGTTGTACATCGCCATCGCGACGCCAGCGCTGGGGGCCTGGAAGACCTCGAACGATTGGGCTTCGGTGCCATCAGCCGGAGTGAACGAAATCGTCAGCGTTCCCGGGCGGTCGAACGTGAAATCGGTCGCACGGTACTGGTCACCGAACGCGTGACGGCCAACGATGATGGGTTTGTTCCAGCCAGGGACAAGTCGGGGGATATTCGAGATGATGATCGGCTCGCGGAAAATCACTCCGCCGAGAATGTTTCGAATCGTGCCGTTGGGGCTCTTCCACATATTCTTGAGCTTGAATTCCTCCACGCGTGCTTCGTCCGGCGTGATCGTCGCGCACTTGACGCCAACGCCGTGCTGCTTGATCGCGTTCGCCGCGTCGATAGTGATCTGGTCATCCGTCTCGTCGCGCTTCTGAATCGAAAGGTCGTAGTACTCGAGAGTCAGTTCAAGATAGGGGTGAATCAGGCGGTCCTTGATGAACTGCCAAATTATTCGCGTCATTTCATCGCCATCGAGTTCGACAACGACGCCTTCGACCTTGATTTTTTGCACGGGTAAACCTTTCGTTACAGCGAGCCCGCCCCAGTCTATTCCACCGCTGGCGGTGAGAAATGTGGGTTTGTGGTTCGATGCTCACCACCGCACAATCTGACCCT
>JBEGPO010000085.1:0-7280 GCA_041181465.1 Actinomycetota bacterium
GTCGCGCTCGATGGCATAGTCGGCGGACTGGTGGTAGTGGCGAGTCCACGGGTTGGCCGGCGCGAGGTCTCCCAATAGCGCGTGGCCGACTCCGAGCCTCAACGACGGGATAGCGCGTGCAGATGGGTAGACGGTACCCTTCTGATCGCGAATCCGCGGCCCCAGTGCGCCGATGGTTGGTTCACGGTTACCGACGCGCACCAGTTCGTCGAGAGACCCCGAATCCAGTGTGACATCGGGGTTGACGACGAAAATCCAGCCAATATCAGAATTGAGCGATGCGACCCCGGCGTTGATTCCGCCACCGTAACCCGGATTGTCGGGTCGGTGCACGATGCGTGCAGTTGAACCCACCAACGCTTCGACAAGTTCCTCGTCACCGCCGGGAACGTTATCGACGACGACGATGTAGACGGGGTGAGAAGTTGAGCCGGGAATCGATGCCAACAAGTTACGAATGGCGTCGCTTGATCGGAATGACACTGTCACAATTCCGATGCTCGTCGCAGGGCGGGGGCTACTCACGCACCCCATGCTAACCAACTCGCTCGGTGTGACGACGGCCGTACTGCTTCCGCTGATTTCGCAATTGCGTCACATACACTCGAATTACACCTGTGTAAAGGGGTTTAAGTCGTGTCCAATTTCTGGAAGCGAGTTTTCGCCGCCGTAGCGACATTCACCGTCGCCGCGGGGTTCTTGGTGCCCACTTCGGCGAACGCGTTGACACTTTCGGGGAACGACTTCGTAGCGGGAGACATCATTTCGGATGCCCAATTCTTTGATGAGACCGCAATGACGGAGCAAGAGATACAAACGTTTTTATCGAAAAAGGTAAGACAGTGTGGATCGCTCAACCTCTGCCTGTCGGTATACACGCAAGAAACGTTTACACGGGAGGCGACGTCGGTTCAGGACGATGGACTGGACCCTCTCTGCGAAAGCTACGCCGGTGCAAAGAAAGAAACGGCGGCCCAGATCATTTACAAGGTTCAACGCGCGTGCAACATCAGCGCGAAGGTACTTCTCGTCCTGTTGCAAAAAGAACAGGGACTGATTACCAACGCCAATCCAACCGCCGACAAACTCAAGATTGCAACGGGGTATGCGTGCCCAGATACTGCCCCTTGTGACGCCAAGTATTTTGGGTTCTACAACCAGGTTTATTCTGCGGCGTCGCAGTTGAAGCGCTACACCGAACCCACGAGTAGGTTTTATAATTCCAAGCCGGTTGGAGTCCGATCGCCGATTCTTTTTCATCCCAATGCGCGTTGTGGCACAAAGTCTGTGAACATCATGAACCTCGCGACACACGCGTTGTACATTTACACTCCGTACACACCGAACGCCGCGGCGCTGGCGAACCTCACTGGGACGGGAGACAGCTGTTCCAGCTATGGAAATAGCAACTTTTGGGAGTGGTACAGCTATTGGTTCAACGCACACGCCAACCTTTCCTCAGATATTGTCGACCAGGGCGCTGCCATTACGGGCGACTGGGGGACGTTGATTGATGATTCCTCGTGCACTGAAACGGCAAACACCTGCTCTGCCGATTATGACAACGCAGTTGCAACGTGGAACATCACCGAGGGACTCAAGTATGTAACAGGTCCCATCGCAACCAAGTACAAATCGGCAGGTGGAGTAAGTGGCCTACTCGGGCCGATCTCGAGGCCGACGGAATTAGTCAATGGTGGTTCGAACGGTGACGGATCTCGCCAGAAGTTCGCCAAGGGATTTATTTACCGCGACCCGACAGACGCGCCGTTCATCGTGCTCAATGACGTTTTTGCCTATTACAGCGAGGCGGGAGGACCCAGCGGTTCGCTCGGGTGGCCGACCGGTGACGCATCCTGCACAGACGGAAAGTGCGATCAAGATTTTGCCGGCGGATACGTCGTGTCAAGTCCCACCGACACGTTCCTTGTCCTCGATGGCGCCATCGGCGAATATCTGCTGGCAAACGGAGGGATAAACAGTCCGTGGGGACTCCCACTCAGTGCGGCAGAGACCCGAACTTTCGGGTCGTTCGGAACCGGTCGAATCCAACAGTTTGAAAACGGAACAGTTTACGAGAAGGACGACGCGGCCTATCTCGTCGCCGACACGCTTGCCGCCGCTCTCGAGGATGTTGGTGGTGTCGAAGAGGTTGGCTGGCCGCTCGCCGAACCCGTCCGCGCCGACGGCCAGCTGTACCAACTGTATTCGGCAGGTCGTGTCGTCAAGGTCGGATCCGAACAAGGCGTTCTCATCCCGACGGACACACTGAGGGCACTTCGTGTCGCGGGGGGGATGTCGGGATATTTAGGCGTCCCGACGAACAATGCGATGGAATACCGGGGTAGAGACGGATTTCTCGGATCCAAGCAAGCATTCGAGGGCGGCACGATCGTCCGTGGGACGCCCGGTGCTTTCGCGATGCCTGATGTTCTGTGGGACGCGTATCTCGCGAAAAATGGAGCCAGGGGTAAGTACGGCTGGCCCAAGGGCATCGCCAAATCGACCTCAACGACCTGGACTCAATCGTTCCAACGCGGAAGCATCAAAGTTTATCGATAGGTCCGACCCGAATGCGCTCCGCGATGATCGCACAGGTGATGAAACTGACGAAACCCCACTCGTGCAGAATGCGGCTCTCGGTCAGTGACTGAACAGTGAGGGAACACAGGACGAGAAGCGGCACGGCCACGACAGACAAGGGTGATTGAGCGAACGTTCGCCATAAGTTCCCCAGTGTGATGATGAGCGTGACGGCGAAGAGTAGTGCCCCCACAAGTCCGCTTTGCATTGTGATATCGAGCCACACGTTGTGTGCCTGGGACATTGGTATGCCATCGACCGCATGAATCGCAAACCACGGGTCCCAATTCGGCCACCACCCGACAAAACCAGACCCCAGAATCGGTTTCTGAGCGATGCGGTCAACGACCGCGGACCAAATGTCAAAACGGTGGGTGAGGTCGGGTGACTTTCCCAAAAGGGCGACGACCGTCTCCCACTGCGACATCGCGGCAACCATGGCGCCGCCGATGACGGCCACGGCACCACCCAAACCAATACGCCACCACAGGCCATTCCGTCGCGCCAGCGCGGTGAGTCCAATGAGGACTGCCAGCGATACAAGTGTGACCGTGACGGTTGCCGACATGGTCCGGGCAACGATGACGACAGCGAGCGCCGCATCGAGAACCGATACCGTGCGCCATTGTCGCGACGCGTACACACGCCAGAGCCCGATGATGAGCAGCACCAGCCCGAGCATTCCGAGCACATTCGCATTGCCCACGAGACCCTGGATTCGGCCGGCCGAGAAGAAAAGTCCGCGGCTCCACGCCATTTCTATGGGTGTCGCAGACGTCTCGGAAAAACCGATCGGATAAACCGGGTGCCCGATGAGTGCCACACTCAATTCGAAAAGGATGGAACCGAAAAGAATGAGGCGCAAACTCAGCGCTGACCGGCGAACCAACTCGTCTACGGAAATGGCACTAGTAATCGCGAGTCCGAAGAGAACGCCCAGCAGCAGACTGAGCAACATGAGGAGAGATGTCGTCGCATACGGGGACCACACGGGGGTGATTGCCCACCACCCCAATAGCGCGAGTAGAGGTACTGGTAGTGCCCGCCACGTGACCCGGTTAACGATGACGATGACGAGCGACCACATCGATGCAACGATGACGAGGGCGGCCCACACTGGGACGGTGAGCGCGTTGCGAAAGAAATCACCGGCGAAAAGAAGCGTGAGGATTGCCACCATCACGGGTTTCTTCGCAATAATTTGGGCCACGGGACACTAGCCTAGTGAGGGACGTGGAGGTGTTGCGGTGTTCGAGATTGTCAATACTCCGCGTGACTATGCGTGGGGCTCGACGTCCGCGATCGCGGGCTTGCTCGGGACGGTCCCGTCCGGGTTGCCAGAAGCCGAACTCTGGCTCGGTGACCACCCAGCGTGCCCCGCTCGAGTGAAGTCGACGGGACAGTCGCTCATCGCATGGGGGGCTTCGCACCCTGAGCGCTTCGGAACCGGGCCGCTACCGTTCCTTCTAAAGGTTTTGGCGGCGGAATCACCGTTGTCCATTCAGGCACATCCGACTCGCGTTCAAGCCGAGCACGGGTTTGCCGCTGAGAACGCCGCGGGGCTCGATCCCGATTCTCCGAATCGAAACTTTCGAGACGCCAATCACAAACCCGAGGTTATTGTGGCCCTCTCGGATTTTTCTGCGCTGTGTGGGTTTCGGCCGAGTGCCGAGCGAGCCTCGATCATTGCCGAGCTCATTCACCAGGGCATCCCCGGCTCATCGGAATTGGCGAGCGCGGTTACCGCAGGACTCGACGTTGCGGTCGAATGGATGCTGACTCGGGGTGACGGCATGAACGAACTCGTCGAGGCTTTGTCGGCGGGAATCCGAGCGCCATCCGACGCTGTCGTCGATGACGCCTTCGAGACCGCGCGGGTGTTGTCCGGCCATTTCCCCGGCGATCCGGGTATTGGCGTGTCGATTCTTCTCAACCACGTGATGCTCCGTCCCGGCGAGGCACTGTTCCTGCCGGCGGGAAACATTCACGCCTACCTCCAAGGGCTTGGAATCGAAGTGATGGCCGCGAGCGACAATGTTCTCCGGGGCGGGCTCACGTCGAAGCATGTAGACATCCCTGAGCTTCTCGATGTTCTCGATTTTCGCGAACTGCACGAGCCACGCCTCGACGCGACCGAGTCGAACGGCGTGCGCACATTCGATCCCGGACTCGACGATTTCATCCTGACCGAGATCGAGGCACATCACGATGTTCACATCGCAATTTCGGGACCGGCTATCGCCATCGCGGTGGCGGGAGAAGTGATGCTCTATTCCGAGGCTGAATGTGGGCTTCCTCGGGGCAGCTCTGTATTCATCGAGGCGGGAGAAACCGTTCACCGGGTCACTGGCACCGGGCGGATTTTTGTGGCTCATTCGCCTACACGAAATTTTTCAAAAACATAACTTGACTATTGGGAATAACAACGGTGTAATTAGGTGTCTCGCTGACCCACTAGGAGGAAAACCCGTCATGACCGATTATCGCAATGACGTCCCCGGGAACTGGGCAATCGACCCACTCCGGTTGGGTGTCATCGGAACCGGCAATGCCGTCGGTGACGACAACCCACTCGCGTGGCAAGCCGATGCCTTATGCACCCAGACGGACCCCGAAGCCTTTTTCCCCGAGAAGGGCGGGTCCACCCGCGATGCAAAGCGAATTTGTGCAGAATGCACCGTGAAAACCGAATGTCTCGAATACGCTCTTGCGAACGACGAACGTTTTGGTATCTGGGGTGGCCTGTCAGAGCGCGAGCGCCGCAAATACCGTCGCCGCGCATAAGGACTGAGGAGTCGGTTCGATGATTCGCGACTCACTCGCGGTTGTCGTGGTCACACGGCGGCACCCCGAACGACTTTCGGCAACCTTGCTGTCCCTGGCTGCGGACAAGGTTCCCGGCACTGTTACCGTGGTGAATCTCACCGGGGATTCCGTTCGCCTCAACGGACAGGCGGAAATCATCGGATCGCCGACACTCTCGCTGTCTCACGCAGTCGATCGCGCCATGCTCGATTCCTCCGCCGAAACTGTGTGGATCCTGCGCGACGACACGAGCGTCCGACCTGGTGCATTCACTGCGTTGGCATCAATTCTTGACACATCTCCGTCCGTCGGGATTGTTGGGCCAAAGCAAATGGATGCGCAGTCTCCCGTCACGATTCGTGAAATGGGCGAGTCAATGACCCGATCGGGGTACGCCTTCCAAATCGCCGAACGAGAACTGGATCAGGCCCAGTTTGATCGAACCAGTGATGTTCTCGCCGTCGGCGAGGCGGGCATGCTCGTTCGTCGATCGGTGTGGACGTCGTTGAACGGTTTTGACCCAGCCCTTCCCGCGCTCGGCGGCGCACTAGATTTCTGTTTTCGGGCTCGAAGCGCTGGCTGGCTCGTTGAGGTCGTGCCGACGGCGGTGATTGATACAGCCGTGACGTCCTACGAGGCACTCGCGGGTGAGGTGTCCGAGTCGCAGGCAGAACGCGAAGAGGCGCGTGCCCGAGCACATCGTGTACTGGTCTACGGCCCCCCAGCGGTCCGACCGTTTCGGGCGTTGGGACTGACTCTCGGAGCGCTGTTTCGGGGTTTTGTGAGGTTTTTGCGAAAGCGTGTGAACCCGTTCGCTGAATGGCGAGGTTCGGTCGCGGGTGTCCTCGACCTGGGCTCGATTGCTCGCTCCCATCGTTTCTATCGGACAATGATGACCAATCCCGTGGCCGGCGGGCGTCTGTTTGTCTCCCTGTCCGATCTTCGACACCGTCGGGCAATGCAGCAGGATGACGAGCGCGCACAACGGGAAGCGGCCGATGACACCCCTCGCCTCGAGTTCCGTGCCGCGGCGATGTGGTTCACCGGATTAGCAACAGTTCTCGGATTGGTGTTGGGCGGCCGTTTCCTCGGCGCCACCGCGCTGTCGGGCGGCGCGTTGATTCCGATGCCCGCAACCGTGACGGAAGCGTTGGACGCGATAGGCGCAACGTGGAGTGACGTTGCGAGCGGAGTGACCGCCGCCCCGGATGGATTTGCAGCCCTAATGGGAATTGTGGGTTCGCTGACGTGGTGGAACCCCAACCTCGTTGTCGTCAGCCTTTTTGCCCTCGCGATTCCGCTGTCGTTCGTCGCGGGGTTTGTCGGAGCGGGATCACTGACCACAAATTCGCGCGCGGCCGTTGTGGTTGGAGCGGGGTGGGCGCTTCTCCCGACGCTGCACGTAGCAATTTCTGAAGGGCGCATCACCGCGGTGCTCGCGCACGTCGCGCTGCCTCTCTTTGCGCGAGCAATCGCGGGTTCCACCACTCTGTCTCTCGGCTGGGCGTCGATTCTCAGTGCAATAGTGTGGGTCTCCGTTCCGGCCCTCGCACCCGTCATTGTTGCCGCCATCATCATTCGCTCCGTTACCGGCACGCCGACCGCAATGTTTGCGCTTGCGCCGACCCTGGCGTTCGAGTGGCCACGAATCATGGCCTCCGTGACAAACCCGGTTACATACTTTGCGGATCGTGGAGTGCCGTTCCCGACGGGAGCTCCGCACGGTGTCGTGTCGCTCACGCTGTGGCCCACAATGCCGAGCTTCCCCGGCGTGGACACTGAGATCGCGACGCTCGCGGCCTTTGTCGTAGTTGCCGTGTGCCTTTCGTTGACGGTGATCGCGGTGGTGGTCGCGGAAAACCCTCGCGTCGGTGCAGTACTTATGCTGGGGC
>JBEGPO010000086.1:0-6284 GCA_041181465.1 Actinomycetota bacterium
CCGTGGTTGCCGTCGTGAATCTGTGGCAGCCCGTCCAGATTTGGTTCGAGCAACAGGCGAGAATCGCCGACCTCGACCGTGAGGTCGCCGCCGCGCGAGCGACCCTCGCCGAAGCGCAAGCGGACATGATGCGATGGACCGACCGGGCGTATGTCGAAGCTCAAGCGAGGGAACGGCTCATGTTTGTGTACCCGGGCGACATTTCGTATCTCGTTGTCAACGACGTGGATGCAAAGCCCGCAAAGTCAGACGAGGTGCTGGGAACCTTTCAAACCACCGAAATCGACTGGGTTGACGCGTTTGTTCAGTCGTATGCCTTTGCGGCCAACCCTGAACGGGAATCCAAGTGACGATTGACGCCGCGAGTGATCGCGACCTCGAAATCATGAAGATTCAACTGGGACGGCCGATGCGCGATGTTGTCGGTGTCGCGGCACGATGCGTGTGTGGCGCTCCGACCGTCGTCGCGACGAAACCTCGACTGGCGGACGGATCGCCGTTTCCCACGTTCTACTATTTGACGCACCCGGGCGCGACCGCGGCACTGTCAACGCTTGAAGCGAACGGCTTCATGGTGACCGAACAGGAAAAACTGGCCGTGGACTCGGAATTTGCCGCTGCTTACACCGCCGCTCACCGCGGGTACATCGCCGACCGCGACGCACATGGCCGAATCGACGAACTCGACGGAATCAGTGCGGGTGGCATGCCATCCCGAGTGAAATGCCTACATGCGCTCGCTGCCCACAGTCTCGCTGTCGGGCCAGGAGTCAACCCCGTGGGAGATGCGGCCCTCGCCGCCGCCGCGTGGTCGCCCGAACGGTGCGTGTGTGCGCCCGAAACGCGCTAGATTTGACCCGTTGTCCTCATAAATTTCAGGAGTAGTTGTCGTGGCCAAAGTCCTTATCGTCGGTGGCGGGTATACCGGGTTCTACACCGCGCTTAAGTTGCAAAAGCACCTGCGGGCTGGCGAAGCCGAGGTCACACTGGTCGACCCGCTTCCGTACATGACCTACCACCCGTTTCTGCCCGAGGTTGCCGCTGGCTTGATCGAGGCCCGCCACGTCATCGTGCCGCTGCGTCGCCACCTGAAAAAGACCCACGTCGTGCAGGGGCGAGTCGTCTCGGTGAATCACGCCAAGAAAACGGCGACCATCGAGCCCTCGGCGGGCAAGAGCTACACCGCCAAGTACGACCACATTGTGGTGGCCGCCGGGTCGGTGTCACGCACGTTCCCGATTCCCGGAGTCGCGGACGAAGCATTCGGTATGAAGTCCATCGAAGAGGCAATCGCCGTCCGCGACCGAATTATCGATAATTTTGCTAAAGCCGCGAACCTGCCCAAGGGCAAGGATCGCGATCGCCTTCTCACGGTGACCGTTATTGGTGGCGGATTTGCGGGAATCGAGACGTTCGCCGAACTTCGCTCGCTCGCCTCGGCGATGCTCAAGCAGTACCCCGAACTCACCATCGACGACACAAAATTCCACATGGTCGAAGCGATGCCTCGCGTCATGCCCGAGGTGTCACTGAGAACCTCGCAGTGGGTTCTGCGAAACCTCGCATCGCGCGGCGCGGCCGTGCATCTCGATACTCAACTCACGTCGGCCGAGGGCGGCAAGGTCGAGTTGTCGAACGGCATGAAATTCGAGTCAGACCTCATCGTCTGGACCGCCGGCGTGATGGCAAACCCCGTCGTCAACTCGATTGGGCTTCCGGTCGAAGAGCGCGGCCGAGTCCGATCGTCAGCGACGCTTCAGGTGACCAATGCTGATGGTTCCATCGTCGCGGGCGCGTGGGCCGCGGGCGACAACTCAGCCGTCCCCGACCTCACGGGCGGGGGCATCGGCGGAATGTGTGTGCCGAACGCCCAGCACGCGGTGCGGCAGGCGAAATTGCTCGCTAAAAACCTGGTCGCCGTGCTTCGCGGCGAAATCCCGGCGGATTACATTCACAAAAACATGGGTGCGGTAGCCGGATTGGGCGTTGGGCACGGGGTCTTTCAGTCAGGAAAGTTTGCGGTAACCGGTTTCCCCGCGTGGCTCATGCACCGCGGCTATCACGGCCTGGCAATGCCGATGTGGGAACGAAAGTTTCGTGTCGTCGGTGGTTGGATCATGCAGTTCCTCGTCGGTCGCGACACCACAACGCTCTCGTTACGTGAACACCCGCAGTCGTACTTCCAGGCATACGCTTCACGCCCGAGTAAGTAAGGGCGTCGCCCCAATAGCCCAACCGGCAGAGGCAAACGACTTAAAATCGTTACAGTCAGGGTTCGAATCCCTGTTGGGGCACATTTCGCTCAGGGCAAAAACCCATTGTGCTCGTGAAACTCGCGCGTAGAGTAAAGCCATGGAACCAACACAAATCTTCCTTCTGGTTGTCGCCGGTCTCGCCATTGTCGCGGGGCTCTACCTGTGGTCGACTTACAACGGCCTCATCACTCTCAAAGTTCGTGTCGAGGAAGCGTGGAGTGACATCACGGTTCAGCTCAAGCGTCGCGCGGACCTCATCCCCAACCTGATCGAAGCGGTCAAGGGGTACGCCAAGCACGAAAAGGCCGTTTTCGAGAACGTTACGAAGGCGCGCGCCGCAACGGTCAACGCCCAAGGCCCGGCCGAAGCTGCCGCCGCTGAAGGGATGATGCAGGCGGCGCTCAAGTCGATCTTCGCTGTCGCTGAGGCCTACCCGGATCTGAAGGCGAGTGAAAACTTCCTCCAGTTGCAGGCTGAACTCGTTGACACCGAAAACAAGATTCAGGCTTCTCGTCGCTTCTACAACGGCGGCGTGCGCGAGTTCAACACCATGATTCTTGTCTTCCCCAACAACGTGTGGGCGAAGCAGCTCGGCTTTAGCCAGCGTGACTTCTTTGAGGTTGAGAACCCCGACGCGATTGCCGAGCCCCCGAAAGTACAGTTCTAACTCTCGATGTACAGCGCGATTGCCGCGAACAAGCGGAACACTGTCGTCATCCTGCTCGTTTTCATCGTGTTGTTGGGTGGACTCGGCTGGCTCATTGCCTATTTCATGGGCGACGGGTCGTGGACCATCACGATTATGACGATCGTCGGCGCTGGCGCCTACGCCTGGTTCCAGTATTACAACGCGGGGTCCATAGCCGTGGCGACGTCGGGTGCCGTGTTGATTGAGCAGAAGGACAACCCCCGCCTCTATCGGATTGTCGAAAACCTGTCGATTACCAACGGGATGCCGATGCCGAAGGTTTACGTTGTCAGCGACCCCGCACCGAACGCCTTTGCCTCTGGGCGAGACCCAGAGAACGCCGTCGTCGCTGCTACGACGGGGCTTCTCGACATCATGACCGACCCGGAACTCGAGGGCGTCATGGCCCACGAAATGGGACACGTCAAGAATTACGACATTCGCGTGTCGACGATTGTGTTCGGACTTGTCGTAGCCTTCGGGTTCATCGCAGACATCATGTTCCGCATGGCGTTCTACGGAGGCCGAAACTCACGCGGCAGCGACAACGGCGGCCTAGCCATCCTGTCGCTCGTGTTCGGGCTCATCGCCATGGTGATTGCGCCACTCGTGTCGGCACTCGTGCAGGCGGGCATTTCGCGACAGCGCGAATTCCTCGCCGACGCGACCGGTGCGATGACGACCCGCAACCCGGAGGGGCTCGCGAGCGCACTTCACAAACTCGGGGAGTATTCCGCGCCGCTTCAGCGCCAGTCGGCCTCGATGGCACATATGTGGATCGCTGACCCCAACAAGCCAAACTTCCTCGAACGAATGTTTTCGACGCACCCGCCCATCGCTGACCGCGTCCGACGTCTGCTCGAAATTGGCGGCAAGTTCTAAACGATTTGGCGCAGTTCGGCCGCGGCATCGCCCCAGTCATCCACCGCTATGTTCTCGAGTCCACGCCAGGCGGCTGCGCGACGTACGACCGCGGAAAGACGGTCGGCGGCGTCCGAGGGTCGCGTCGGTTCCCAGTGCGCGCTCTTGACGATGAGTGTTCGGGCCTTTCGGTCGGCCTTGAGGTCGATGCGACCGACCAGTGCGTCATCCATGAGAATCGGCAGCGAGTAATAGCCGTAGACCCGCTTCGCCGCCGGGGTGTAGATCTCGATTTTGTACTCGAAACCAAACACGCGACTCGCTCGAGCGCGATTCCAGGTGATGGGGTCGAACGGCGTGAGAATGGTCGAGACCTTCGGTGCTTTGGTGGGCACGACCGCTCCCGACACCACGTACGCATCGAGGGACTCGCCGCGGTGGGTCCAGCCATCGACCGTCACGCGCTGAATCGCACCAGCGTCGAGCAACTCGTCCAGCGCGACCTTGGTTGGAGCGACCTTGAAACGGTAGTAGTCCGCGATGTCGGACAGAACCCCGATGCCGAGCGCTCGAATCGCGTCGAGGACGAGCGCACGTCGGGCGACAGGTTTGTCCACCGGGGCGTCCAGCAGGTGGTGTGGAATGACGTCGGCAACCGGGGCATAGATTCGCTGGAAGTTCGTGCGACCAATCGCCGTAATCACGCCGTCCTCAAACAGGTATTCGAGGGCAAGTTTCACGTCGCTCCAGTCCCACCAACTGCCTCGACGCCGGTCACGCTTGCCCTCGAGTTGGCTGAACGTCGCCGGGCCGTCCGAATGGAGCCGAGCGAGCAGGTCGTCTGCGAGTGAGCGATGCTGTGCCAACCACGAGTCGGGTTGCAGGTTGCGCTGGCGACTCTCGAGCATTCTCCACTGCCACAGCGGCCAGGACTCGACCGGAATGAACGCTGCCTCGTGCGCCCAGTATTCGATGTGTGTTGCAGGGACGTGTGGGTCGAGCAGCATGTGGTCGAGTAGCGCGGTGTCATAGGTGCCCAGCCGAGAGAACATCGGCAGGTAGTGACTGCGTTCAAAGACGTTGACCGAATCGAGTTGGAGGGCACCGAGACGCGCGATCGTGTCGGCGAGGTGTTCGGCCGTGACGATCCCGCGCGGTGACGAACCAAAGCCCTGGGCGACCAGCGCAAGGCGTCGCGCCTCGGTGGCAGAGACGGTCGTCATGCTTATTACGGTAGCGTTTTCCAAGGAACACAACATGACAACAGCAATCGCCGGCCCCACACTCGCGGATTTCATCGCCGCGCGTGACGTCGTGTCTGCGGTTGCCCAAGAGACCCCGATCGAGGAATCACGTTACCTCTCGGGAATTTTGGGTTTAGAGGTCGTTCTCAAGTGCGAAAACCTGCAACGCACGGGTGCGTACAAGATTCGCGGCGCGTATAACCGCATGAGCAAGTTGAGCCCCGACGAACGTGCCCGCGGAGTGGTCGCGGCTAGCGCCGGAAATCACGCTCAGGGAGTCGCTCTCGCGGCTCAGGAACTCGGTATTCAGGCGACGATTTTTATGCCGATGGGTGTTGCTCTGCCGAAACTACTTGCGACGAAGGATTACGGCGCTGAGGTCGTTCTTCTCGGCCCGACGTTCACCGAATCGCTCGCGGCGGCGAAGGAATTCGCCGCGACGTCGGGCGCAGTCTTCATCCCGCCCTTCGACCACGCTGACGTGGTCGCCGGTCAAGGAACGGTCGGGCTCGAGATCTTTGAGCAAGTCGCCGACGTCGAAACCGTCATCGTCCCGATCGGCGGAGGCGGGCTGATTTCCGGTGTCGCCAGCGCCATGAAGCAACACGCGGCGGCAAACGGGCGCACCATCCGAATAATCGGTGTCCAATCGACGAACGCGGCAGCCTACCCACCCTCGTTGCGAGCCGGTGAACCGACAACCATCGAAATGAAGCCGACCATCGCGGATGGAATTGCGGTCGCACGTCCGGGGACGCTCAATTTCGCCATTATTAAGGACACCGTCGACGAGGTCGTCACCGTCAGTGACGATGACATCGCCCGCGCACTCGTCATGCTTCTCGAACGCGCCAAGCTCGTCGTCGAACCGGCTGGCGCCGTTGGGGTCGCTGCGATCCTTGCCGAAAAGATTGACGCGGTCGGAAAGACCGTTGTGATCTTGTCGGGAGGAAACATCGATCCGATGGTGATGGAACGCGTCATCGCCCGCGGCCTCGTCACGACCGGTCGATACATGCGCATGCGAATCCCCCTTCCCGACCGCCCGGGGCAACTCGCGAAAATCTCGGAAATCCTCGCCGACCAGAACGCCAACGTCGTCGAGGTGATGCACACTCGCCACGGTACCGACCTACAGATCACCCAGGTCGAACTCGAGATTCACATCGAGACGCGCGGACCGGACCACGCGGCCCAAGTACTCGAGGCATTGCGCGCCGACGGCTACGAACCGCG
>JBEGPO010000087.1:0-3150 GCA_041181465.1 Actinomycetota bacterium
TTCGATTCTTTGCCGACTACGCCATCAATGACCTGCACCACGACGCGTTTGAAACACGAGGGCACACCAACAACATCACGTGGGACCCGTCGGGTGTCGCTGCGCTCATCACCCCGTGGAACGCGCCGCTCATGCTCGCGACGTGGAAGATTGGGCCGGCGCTCGCCGCCGGCGACACCGTTGTTCTCAAGCCCGCCGAGTGGACCCCGCTCACTGCGTCGTATTTTGCGGATCTCACCAAACAGGCGGGAATACCTGATGGCGTGTTCAACGTCGTGTTTGGATACGGCACCGAGGCGGGTGCGGCCCTCACCGCTCACACAGGCGTTTCGCGGATCTCGTTTACGGGTTCTGTTCCGACGGCGAAAATCATCGCGCACGCCGCTGCCGACAATCTCACGCCCGTCTCGTTCGAATTGGGCGGCAAGAGCCCGTGCATCGTCATGGCGGATGCCGACTTAAACCTCGCCGCCGAGATCGCCGTCGAACAATACGACAACGCGGGCCAGGTGTGTCTTTCGGGGACCCGAATTCTTGTTCACGAGTCGGTTGCGGATGCGTTCGCCGAGAAGTTCCGCGACAAAGTCGCTGCGCTGAAGCAGGGCGACCCACGTGACCCCGACACCGACATCGGTCCGCAGGTTCACCAGGTTCACTTTGACCGCATCAAGGGCTTCGTCGACCGCGCAACGGCCGAAGGCCAGGACATCCTCTGGGGTGGCGGACCCAACACCGAACTCGGCGGGCTCTACTTCCAGCCGACTCTCGTCAAGAACCCACCCCCCGGCAGCGAAATCGTCTCGGCCGAGATATTCGGACCGGTGCTCTGCATGCAAACGTTCACGACCGACGACGAGGTCATCGCGATGGCGAACGGGACTGAGTTCGGTCTGGCGGCCGTTGTTGTGTCGGGCGATCGCGACCACGCGAAACGCATCACCGATGAACTTGTTGCCGGAACAATCTGGATTAACTGTTTCTTTGTCCGCGACCTACGGGCCCCCTTCGGCGGATCAAAGAAATCGGGAATCGGACGCGACGGCGGGACCTGGTCGTTCGATTTCTATGCCGACGTCAAAAACACTGTTGTCTCACCTAACGGATGGAAGGAATAACCCATGGGCGAAGTAGTAGGAGCGGGACTGTTAGCGCACGTCCCCACGATCATGTTGCCGGAGGCGGTTCGCAAGGACCTCAACAACGGCGAAGAACTGAGCCTCGTCCCCGGACTACGGAAGCTTCGCGCGGACGTCTTCGAGACGCTCGACTACGACACCGTCGTTGTCTTGGACAGCCACTGGGCGACGACGGTCGAATTCGTCATTACGTCGGCGGCCGAGCGCTCGGGCCTCTTCACGTCGGAGGAACTTCCGCGTGGCATGACTCAGATTCCCTATGCCATCAAGGGCGACCCCGAACTCGCGAAGTCCCTCGCCAAATATGACGAGAAGAATGGAACGTGGATCACCCCGATCGCCGACCCGCACCTGCCGATTTTCTATGCAACGGTCAACCTGTGGCACTACCTCGGCCGCGGACTCGACGAAAAAGCCTGGATTTCGTTGTCGGTCTGTCAGACCGGAACGCCAGAAGACTTTATTCGTGCTGGGCGTGCGCTCGGCGAGGCGATTCGCGACTCCGATCGCAAGGTTCTTCTTCTCGCATCCGGCGCGTTGTCGCACACGTTCCACAAGCTCCGCGATCTGCGCAAGCACGAATCCAGTGACCCGACGAACATCTACACGCCCGAGGCCTACCAGTACGACCTCAAGGTCCTCGAGTGGATGAAGGCCGGCGACCACGCCGCCATCCTCGACGACTTTGACACGTTTAAGAAGTACAAGCCGGAAGCGGGTTTCTACCACTACCTCGCGATGGCGGGCGCACTGGGCGAAGAGAACTTCACGGCCAAGGGCGAGATGTACAGCGAATACGAGAACTCGATCGGGACCGGCCAGGTTCACGTGTGGTTCTCGAAGCCCGAAGGCGGGTTCGCGCGGCCGAAGGACCTGGTGCTGTCGCGTGACTGAGTACCGCCGCATCCTTCTGGACGGGTATCCGACGCAGGTCCTGCGTGACGGGGACAACCTCGTCGCCAACGACGGTCGTGTCGTTGCGATTGAGGACGCGATTCACCTCGCGCCGGCCGAGCCGACCAAGATCATCGCCGTGCATCTCAATTACGACAGTCGCACACAGGAGTTCATGACCAAACTCCCCGCGGCGCCGACCTACTTCCACAAGCCGATCACGGCGCTCAACACTCACAAAGGCGCGGTCGTTCGTCCGGCGGGGTGCAAGTGGCTGAACTACGAGGGCGAAATTGTCATCGTTATCGGAAAGACGTGCCGAAACATCGCCCCCGAGGACGCCGCCGACTACATCGCCGGTTACACCGTCGGGAACGACTACGGGTTGCACGACTTCCGTGACACCGACGCCGGATCGATGCTGCGCGTCAAGGGTTCGGACACACTCGCGCCCGTTGGGCCGGGACTCGTGACCGACTGGGATTTCCGAAACAAGATGATTCGCACCTATGTCAACGGTGAAGTCAAGCAAGAAGACAACACCGACAACATGGAATGGGACATGCATTACCTCGTCGCCGATATCGCGCGCACAATCACGCTTGTCCCCGGCGACATGCTGTTCTCTGGAACTCCCGCTTTTTCGCGACCGGTCCAGCCCGGCGATATTGTCGAGGTCGAGGTCGAAGGTCTCGGCCGCCTCACGAACCACATCGTGGAAGGACCGACCCCCATCCGCACGGATGTCGGAGCACAGCCGACCGAGAGCGAAGAGGTCGTGTCGACCGCGCTAGGTGGCGACTGGGAGTTCCGCGGAATCCGCACCCCGTCTAAAGACCTGTACCCGTCAACAGTGGAGGAAAAAGAATGATCAAGATCGACGTCGACATGGCCAAGTGCCAGCACTATGGCCAGTGCGTGTTTGAAGCCCCCAACGTCTTCGAACTCAATAACGACGACAAGCTCGAGTACACGGCAACCGCCGACGACTCCGAGCGCGCCAATGTCGAGGCTGCGATTGACGTGTGCCCGATGCAGGCAATCCGCATCGTCGAATAACTGACGCCATGACTCACCCCGTTCTCATCGTTGGCGCCTCGATGGGTGGACTCCGAACGGC
>JBEGPO010000088.1:0-8107 GCA_041181465.1 Actinomycetota bacterium
GTCGAGGAATTCAAAACCCTCAACGACGTTCACAGTCCGCGCGAGACGCTCTATGGCAAGGCAAGCCTCTAAGGGAGGAACCGTGTTCACCGAAGACGACCCGATCTTTTCCATCGCCCACGCGGCGGAACTCGCGGCGATGCATCCGCAGACGCTGCGACAATACGATCGGCTCGGGCTCGTGTCACCGGGTAGAACCGCTGGGCGCACCCGTCGCTATTCGATGAGGGACATCGTGCAATTGCGCGAGGTTCAGCGACTCTCGAACGAAGGGCTCAACCTCGAGGGAATTCGCCGGATCCTTGAACTCGAAAACACCGTCACCGACCTCAATCAGCGTGTTCGCGAGCTCGAATCACTCCTCGCCGACGCGATGATCGCGCGTCCCGGGACACGCGTGTTTGCTGCGGGGACAGGCGGCGAGGTTGTCTCGCTTCGAGCCGGCACTCGTTCACAAAAGTCCAATCAGGTCGTCGTCTGGCGACCGTTTCCGTGGCGCGACCGCTAGGTATAGAGGAGAAAACCATGGCTAACATGCAAGGCGCCCCGTCCTCGCAGGACGAGCAGAAATCCGCTCTGGAACAGTACGGAGTGAACCTCACCGCGATTGCCCAGACCGGCAAACTCGACCCCGTTATCGGGCGGGACGCCGAGATCCGTCGCATTACCCAGGTGCTCACGCGCCGAACCAAGAACAACCCTGTTCTCATTGGCGAACCGGGCGTCGGCAAAACCGCTGTCGTCGAGGGCCTCGCGCAGCGCATCATCGCTGGTGATGTTCCCGACAGCCTGAAGGGCAAGCAAATCGTCGCGCTCGACCTCGCGGCTCTCGTTGCCGGGGCGAAATACCGTGGGGAATTCGAGGAACGGCTCAATGCCGTCCTCAAAGAAATTGATGAGGCGGACGGTCGCATCATTACGTTCATCGACGAACTGCACAACCTCATGGGTGCGGGCGGTGGCGAAGGCTCGATCGCGGCGGCAAACATGCTCAAACCGATGCTCGCACGCGGTGAACTTCGCCTCATCGGCGCAACGACCCTCGACGAATATCGCGAGCACATCGAAAAGGATGCGGCGCTCGAACGCCGATTCCAGCAGGTTTATGTCGGTGAGCCCAGTGTCGAAGACACGATTGCCATTCTGCGCGGTCTCAAGGAACGGTACGAAGCGCATCACCGAGTCGTCATCGCCGACAGCGCACTCATTGCCGCCGCGACAATGTCGAATCGATACATCACGTCTCGTCAACTGCCGGATAAGGCGATTGATCTCATCGACGAAGCGGCAAGTCGACTCAAGATGGAGATTGAATCGTCGCCTGTCGAGATTGACGAATTGCGCCGACTCGTCGATCGCCTCACGATCGAAGAACTCGCCTTGAAGAAGGAAAAGGACGACGCATCCAAAGATCGTCTCTCTAAACTGCGCGGCGAACTCGACGACAAGCGAGTGGCGCTTGCTGAACTTCAGAAACGCTGGGATGCCGAAAAGGCGTCGCTGCAGGGCGTTGGCGACTTGATGACAAAACTCAATGATGCGCGAATCGAACTTGATCTCGCAATGCGTGAGGGCGACTACGAAAAAGCGTCCAAGATCAACTATGAGATCATTCCCGGATTTGAGGCGGCAATCGCGTCAGCAGAATCGGGCGAACAGATCGGCGACCGCATGGTCAACGATCGTGTGACCGAGGAGGACATCGCTGCGGTCGTTGCGGCGTGGACGGGAATCCCGGTCGACAAACTGACCCAGGGCGAAACCGAAAAACTGCTGAGCCTCGAAAAGGAACTCGCCAAACGACTCGTCGGCCAAGAGGACGCCGTTCGCGCGGTGTCCGACGCTGTCCGTCGTAGTCGCGCCGGTGTCTCGGACCCGAATCGACCGACCGGCTCGTTTCTGTTCCTCGGACCGACCGGTGTCGGCAAGACCGAACTCGCCAAGGCGCTTGCGGACTATCTGTTCGATGACGAGAAAGCCCTGATTCGCGTCGACATGAGCGAATACGGCGAGAAGTTCTCGGTGTCGCGCCTGATTGGCGCGCCTCCCGGCTATGTCGGGTTCGAACAGGGTGGTCAGTTGACCGAAGCCGTTCGCCGCCGCCCGTATTCGGTTGTTCTTCTCGACGAGGTCGAAAAGGCTCACCCCGAGGTGTTCGATCTGCTGTTGCAGGTGTTCGACGACGGCCGGCTGACGGACGGTCAGGGACGAACCGTGGACTTCCGCAACACGATTTTCATCCTCACATCGAACCTCGGCTCGAACTTCCTCGTCGACCCGGACCTGTCGTGGGAGGACAAGAAGATCGCCGTCAACGAGACGGTTCGACAGGTGTTCAAACCCGAATTCGTTAATCGTCTGGACGACATCGTGGTGTTCGCGCCGCTCACGAGTGATGACCTCCAGCGCATCGTCGACATCACCGTCGATCGCCTCGCCGGCCGCCTCGGGGATCGCCGCCTCACTCTTGGCGTCACCCCTGGCGCGCGCATGTGGCTATCGGAACGCGGATACGACCCGATCTACGGCGCCCGTCCGCTTCGCCGACTGATGCAACACGAAATAGATGACCGACTCGCCACCGCCCTGATTGCCGGGAACATTGCTGATGGCGATGCGGTTGTGGTTGATGTGGCATCCGATGGCGACTCACTCACCGTTTCCCGCAACATCCCCTAACCCCAAATACACAAAGGACATCATGAGCAAGCGAGCAATTACCGATTACCCCATCAACGACGCCCTGGCGAACCGCTGGAGCCCACGCTCCTTCGACCCGACCGCGGTTCTTACCGCTGCCGACCTGGGTTCAGCCTTCGAGGCAGCCCGGTGGGCGCCGTCGGCGAACAACCTTCAGCCGTGGCAGTTCATCGTCGGTTATCGCGGGGACGAGACCTTCGAGAAAATCGTCGTTGACCTCTCGGGGTTCAACGCGGGTTGGGCACCCGACGCGAGCGCACTTGTCGTTACTGTGACCAACACCGTCACCGCGTCCGGTCGAGACAACGCCTACGCGCGTTACGATCTCGGACAGTCAGTCGCGCACTTCACCATCCAGGCGACCGCAGATGGCCATATGACTCATCAAATGGGCGGATTCGATATTGACGCGCTCACCATTGCGCTTGGAGTTACCGAACCGTGGGAGATTGTGTCGCTCATCGCCGTCGGTGCACTGGGCGATCCGAACAAACTGCCCGAGGACCGGCGCGATGCTGAAACCGGTCCGCGCGAGCGCAAGCCCCTGACCGAGGTCGTGCGCTAGCCCGTTGAATTCTCGCCTCAATCGACTCAGCCGAGCAAGGCTTTGTCGAGGAGTGCGAAGAGCGCGGATTTCATGTCGTCGCGATTCGTGACTGGGAATGTCCACGGGATGGAAACCTCGCGGGTCTCGCCGTTCTTTTCAATCGAGAAAACGCCGTTTGATTCGGTGATGTCGACCAATAGCACGGTCGATTCGAGCTCTGCTCCCGCCAGCTTTTCCGCCATGAAACACATGTGATCGGCCATTGATGGGTCGTTCATGTAATCGCAGACGCCGCGGACATCGGTGGGGTCGAGAGCCATGCTTCGTTTTCCTTTCGTCGGTTACCAAAACATCGGGCGGTCGTCGTCTTCGTCCGCTCCGCCAATTTCGACAACGACGGGAACGTGGTCGCTCGGTTGTTCGCCCTTTCGCTGATCGCGGTCGATGAAGGCGTCGGTGACGTTCGCCGCAAACGCGGGCGAACCCAGGATGAAGTCGATACGCAGACCCTCATTCCGCGGGAAAGACAGGTTTTTGTAATCCCAATAGGTGTAGCCCTCCGGGACACGCGGCCGAACGCAGTCGGTCATGTTCATCGACTCAAACTTCGCGAAAGACTCGCGTTCGACGGGCGAAATGTGGGTCGATAGGCCTGGAACCATTCGCGGGTCACCGCAGTCCTCGTCAAACGGAGCGATGTTGAAATCCCCCATGATGGCAATCTGGTCGAACGTCGTCATTTCCGATGCGGTCGACGTTCGAAGTGCCTCGAGCCAGCGCAGCTTGTAATCGAAGTGCGGGTCATCGAGCGACCGCCCGTTCGGGACGTACAGGCTCCAGAGGCGAACCCCTTCGACCGTGATGCCGATCGCGCGGGCTTCGAGAGGCGGGTCATCCCCGTCGTGGTCCTTGGCGAACCCGGGCATCCCGTCAAATCCGACGGTGACGTCCGTCATCGGGAGCCTCGAGATGAAGGCGACTCCGTTCCACTGCGACAAGCCGTGGCACGCGATGTCGTACCCGGCCGCCTCGAGTGCGGCCCGTGGGAACTGGTCGTCGCGACACTTTGTCTCTTGCAGAGCGAGCACATCAATGTCGCTCGCACCCAGCCAGTCAACGACGCGATCGACTCGAGTTCGAATCGAGTTGATGTTCCAGGTTGCAATGCGCACGAGTGCGAGTTTAGGCGTTCGCTAAGGTTAAGGAATGACCGACGACCGCTCGCAACTCGCGTCCCTCATCAAGGACAACGCGGTTTTTTTCGGCGATTTCACTCTGACGAGTGGCGTGAAGGCAACCTATTACATCGACCTCCGCCGCGTCAGCCTCGACCACCGCGTCGCGCCGCTCATCGGTGACGTCATGGTCGAGCTCATCGCGGACATCCCCAACATCGCCGCCGTGGGCGGACTGACCATGGGCGCTGACCCGATTGCCGCGGCCGTTCTGCACCGAGGTGCGCTGAAGGGCCAGAATTACGACGCGTTTGTCGTTCGTAAAGAACCCAAAGACCACGGTCGCGGTAAACAGGTTGAAGGCCCCGATCTCGAGGGCAAGCGTGTTGTCGTGCTCGAAGACACGTCGACGACCGGCGGTTCTCCGCTTGCTGCCGCGGCCGCGCTGGAAAAGGTGGGCGCAACTGTCGTCGCGATTGCCGTTGTTGTGGACCGAAACACGGGCGCAAAGGAAGTTATCGAGGCCGCCGGCTACGAATATCGAGCGGCGATTTCACTGAGTGATTTGGGGTTGGAATCATGACCGACAAGGACAACGACGACTCTCGGGACGACGTCGACTGGCTCAAAGACGCCTTTGATCGCGCCATCCAGGGCGATAACGGAACAGTCCCCGATGCCGCGCGCCCGGTGGTCAACCCCTTCGCCGGGCTGACGCCGACGAGCGATTCAGCACCGGTTGAGCACGTCGTGCCGGTTGAGCCCATCGCGCCGACCACTCCGATAGTCCCGCGGGAGTCGGTCGAGATGCCGTCGAACCGACACGACCTTGACCTCGATTTCGAGACCGACGACATGCCTCCGGTCACGTTGTTTGAGCCGGTGATCCCGGTAGATTACTCAATTCCGGCGGTGGCGACCGATTACCCTCCCACCGAGACTCTTGACGCGGTTGATTTGCCGGCGACGGCGGTGCCCGAACTCGTTGCGCCGATTACACCCGTCGTCACACCGCCCACCCCGTCGCCCACCCCGTCGGGGGAATTGAGCGGAATCGACCGAATCGACGCGCTGTTCTCGTTCAACGACGCGTCGGCCCCGACGATCCCGATCGTCGCTGCACCGGGAAGTCCTCACCCCGACACGTCAAGACCAGTTCGAGAACCGAGACCGTCGGACGAGGCGAATTTACGCAGGCGCCTGCTATTGATTGTTGGGGGAATCCTCGTCGTCATCGTTGCGATTGGTGCGTTCCTTGCGGGCGGGCTCCTGGCTTCGCCGGCTGCCGCGCCGACCCCAGAGGTCACCGAAGCGCCGGTTGCACCGACGACTGCTCAGCTGCCGGGCGAATACTCGTTCATCGAACTTTTCGGAGGTGAATGCCTCGATCCTTTTGACACCGCGTGGGCCTCGACGTTTATCGTGGTCGATTGTGCCACCCCGCACTCCGCGCAACTCGTCTACGCCGGCGATCTCGCTGTAGACGGGTCTTACCTGACTTACCCCGGCGACGATATTGTGGGGAACGCCGCGATGGCGGAATGTTCTCGCAAGGGCGTCCTCAATCTGGCGGGTGCCAACACTTACTCTGACCTGCTCGTGTCGTCGGCTTACCCCATTTCAGCGGAGGCGTGGGACTCTGGGGACACGCGGTATTACTGTTTCGTGAACCTGTCGAGCGGCGACCCCATCGACGGTGATCTCGCCGGCAAATTGATTACGCGGGGCGCGGAGGCAACTCCGGAACCGACCGCGACCCCTTAACGCCGAGCCGCGATTCCATTACCGCGACGGCGTCGTCGGACTGGTCAATCAAGACGACATGGCGACCAAGCTCACGGGCGGCCGCACCCGTGGTCCCGCTTCCCGCGAACGCATCGAGGACCCAATCCCCCGGCCGACTCGACGCGGCGATCATCCGCCGCAGAATTCCGACGGGCTTTTGGGTCGCGTACCCCGTTTTTTCCTTGCCTGTCGGGGACACAATGGTGTGCCACCACACATCGGTCGGCAGTTTTCCGCGCGCGACCTTCTCGGGGGTCACAAGCCCAGGCGCCATGTACGGCTCGCGATCGACCTCGGCCGAATCAAAAAAATACGTCGCAGGGTTCTTTACGTACACCAAAATCGTGTCGTGTTTGGTCGGCCACCGTGTGGTTGACTTCGCGCCATAGTCGTACGCCCAGATGATTTCGTTGAGAAAACTCTCGCGCCCGAACATCGCATCCAACGCGACCTTGGCGTAGTGCGCCTCTCGATAGTCGAGGTGCAAATACAGCGTTCCCGAATCAGTGAGCACTCGGTGCGCCTCGACAAGTCGGGGTTCGAGGAACCCCCAATAGTCTTCGAACGCGTCGTCGTACCCGTACAAAATCCCCTTAACCGCCTCGTAGGACGCACCGCCGAATCCGGTTCTTGTCCCGCCCTTGGCGCGCACGGTCTTCAGTGATTGGCGTTCTTGCCGTCGACCGGTATTGAATGGCGGGTCAAGATACACGACCTGGAAAGTTTCGTCCGGCAGTCGCCTCAATAGTTCGAGGTTGTCGCCCTGCACGATGTGGGTCTCGGTCATTCCCCTAAGTTAACAGAGTGACGGAAGATGAACGCGATTCGGCGACATCCGAACTTTCTACGCACGGCGTTGGCCCGTGGCGTGGAGAGTGGCCGACCGACCCCAACTTCGACCCAGCGCTCCTCGAAAGTGGCGACACCCGCAACGTCATCGACGAATACCGCTATTGGACGATGGAAGCGATTGTCGCTGACCTTGATTCCAAGCGTCATCGATTTCACGTCGCGATCGAGAACTGGCAACACGACCTTAACATCGGGTCGATTGTTCGCACCGCGAACGCGTTCCTCGCGAATACGGTCCACATCGTCGGCCGTCGACGCTGGAACAAGCGCGGGGCGATGGTCACCGATCGCTACCAGCACGTGATTCACCACTCCACGATTGATGAGTTTCTCGATTGGGCGAGGACCCACAACCTCACGGTTGTTGGTGTCGACAACGTCCCCGGCTCGGTGTCGATTGACGAAACCTCGCTACCCGAGGCGTGCGTTTTGCTGTTTGGCCAGGAAGGGCCCGGGCTGTCGCCCGAAGCAATTGCCGCGAGCGACCTCGTCGTCGAAATCGAACAATTTGGTTCTACGCGGTCGCTTAATGCGTCGGCTGCCGCTGCAATCATCATGCACTCCTGGATCCGAGAGCACATCGTCGCCAAACGGTAGACTGAAAAAGTTCGCCGATCGAAGGAATCGACATGCCCGCAGTAGTCATCATTGGAGCCCAGTGGGGTGACGAGGGTAAGGGTAAAGCAACCGACCTCATCGCGGGACGAATCGATCACGTCGTCAAATTTAACGGCGGAAACAACGCCGGTCACACGGTTGTCATCGGGGACGAAAAGTACGCGCTGCACCTCTTGCCCTCCGGAATCCTCACCGAGGGCGTCGTACCCGTCATTGCAAACGGCGTCGTCATCGACCTCGAGGTCTTGTTCGAGGAGCTCGACGCCTTGACCAGTCGCGGCATCGACGTATCACGGCTTCGCGTGTCGGCCAACGCTCACGTCATCACCTCCTACCACCGCACGCTCGACAAGGTCACGGAACGATTCCTCGGAAAGCGCCAGATCGGGACCACGGGTCGCGGAATCGGACCCACCTACGCCGACAAAAT
>JBEGPO010000089.1:0-8053 GCA_041181465.1 Actinomycetota bacterium
ACTCTGATTGGTAAGAGGCCAGATAATCGTTCGTGGTGATGATGTGAACCCCACGCGCAGGGATTGCGTTGAGGAACGCGGCGAGCGTCGCGACGAGAGTCTTACCCTCACCGGTCTTCATTTCAGAAATGTTGCCGAGGTGAAGGGCGGCTCCACCCATGATTTGAACGTCGTAGTGCCGGAAACCAAGGGTACGTTTCGATGCCTCGCGGACCGCGGCGAACGCCTCCGGGAGAAGGTCATCTAGTGATTCTCCGGACGAATAGCGCTCGCGGAACTGAACCGTTTCATCCCGCAATTCTTCGTTGGACAGCTTTGTAAAAACGTCCTCTAGTGAGTTGACGACCTCTGCGTAGTGCTTGAGTTTGCGAAGGATCGCACCCTCACCAACGCGCAGGACTTTTTCCAGCAGATTTGCCACTCGGCACTCCGTTTCATGAGTCAATACGGCATTTGTGATTCCGTATCGGCGTACGTTCTATTCTACGGTGAAACGATTTAGCCCACCACGCAGAAACAACATGCAAACCGAGACCCTACGCGATGAATGGTGCGGTGGCCCGTTGCTCAGCAATCGCAACAACGAGCACCCCCACCACACGCAGCCCCGCCACGACGCACGCGTCGGTCGCCGCATCAACCGATGCACCCGTTGTCATGACGTCATCAACGATGACAACACGGGACCCGATCGGAGGTCGTCGTGAACCGACATGCATGTTACGCCGGCGCCGCTCTATTCGGTGACGGCCTCGTTGAGTCCCGAGGTCGTCCATCAGCAAACAGTTCGCAACCGTGAGTTCCGCGGCTCGCGCAATTGTCGACCCGAGTCCATACCCACGGGCAAGGAATCCCGGTCGCGATGACGGTACGGGAATCGCAATCGCGTTTCCCCATGGCAGAGCCGCGTCGCGAAGTGCGCCACCGAGACGCCGAATCACAGCGTGGGCACTGCGATGCTTCGCCGCCAAAATGAGAGCCCGAAGCCCCCCGCGGTAGGCTCCAAGCGCGACGAGCGGAATACCGCGTGACGTGGTTGCACGGTGGGGCATTGCCGTGAAACGCACGATACAGGTGTCACACACCATGGCGCCCCACGTGGCGCATCCGACGCAACGCGAGTCAAAGAATTGTTCGATGAGATGCACGTCTCAACGGTGACGGAACCAACAAGGAATGGGTCGCCAAACCCGCCAATCGGTGGATAACCCGTCCTAGTGCTGGGTTGCGAGCACGTCGGCGGTGATCCCGGTGGAGCGCCAACCCGTGCCGCGCGGTCTCCACAATTGACCGTCTGCCGAAATGACGACGAGCCCCTCGACGCCCTCGTTCCCTCCGGAAATTCGGATCGGATTCTGCGGTTGACCAATCAGCCGCGAGAGCCCACCGACCGTAGCCAGCTCGGCGTGAACAATACCGTCGCGGTTTCCGAGAACTGCGACGTGAGTGGCGTCTGCCCACGCAAGATCAACAATGGAATCAGCAGAAAAGTTGAGGCTACGGTAGCCGCTGACAAACCTGGGTTGGCCCGCAATGTCAACCGAGATTGCACCGACCATAATAAATGCGCGCCCACCGTCGTTGATTCCGATAGCGATACGCGCATCGTCACGCGAGACCTCAAGAGCGGTTACCTGTGCGGAACCAGACCACGGTCCGCGAAAGCTGAAGTCTCGACCATCGCAGAATACAAAAACACGATCGGGCGAGTCAGATTTGACCCACCACACCGATTGTGATCCGCCGATCTGGGGTTCGACGAACGAGGGCCGACTTGATAACGGCACTATGTTGTCCTCCAACAGATACACCCCCGTGGGCGAACCGATTGCGGCAGTCCTCGTCGACGCATCAAAAGAGACCGACGCCGGCTTGAGGCTCACAACGCTCGCCGCATTCCAATAGGTTGATTCAATCCCGGTCTCGGTTGAGTACCCGAAAGAGCTGTCCAGGAGGATGAGGGGGCGGTCGTCCACGCGCGGATTGGGCTCGAGACCAGGTACCGCCACAATTGGCAGTAACAACTGGTTGACTGATATCGCCGTTGCGTTGACATCGGGGAGTTCCCCGATGCTCGCCGCAAGTTGTGACAGCATGTATTGCTGATCTGTGATTGAGGCTTTGCTAACGGTTTCAGAAACATCAACGGTCACATTTCCTAACTCGACGTCCGCCAGCACACCCACCAATTCAGAACCTTGGGGAAACGCGGTCGACGCGTTAGGCAAATACTGTGATGGGCCCTTGATGACCGCACGAGCCAAGGAATTTAGTGGGTTGCCTTGTCGTGCAAAGACTCGCACATCGGGGACAAAGGCGGTTCGATCGCGGTTGTAGAAGTATGCGGTGTACTCACCGTAGGCCGAGGAAAAGGCCGATTCAGAAATGAAGGTGAGGTCGGGCGCATCGGACAGTCGCCACTCGCCGTCGACGCGTGAGAAACTGAAATTCCATTCACTAGTTTCGGCCTGTGAAGGGATGGCGAGCACGCCGCTTTCGTCTATTGCAGACTCAATTTCGACTGAATAGGTCATCTCTGTTGCTGAAATTTCCCTGACGGAGTCAGAGCTTCCGCGCAAGATTGTCCCCCTACCCGGATTCCACGTTAGCGCCATCTCAACCGTGAGAAAACTCCGTGCAATTCGAAAATTGTTTTGCGGGGCAGATCCGGCGTTGATGAAACCATCCAAAATCTCACGCTGCGTTGCGCCATCGTCTGGTCCCTGAGGTAAAAATTCGACTTCAATTTGTGACTCAATCGTGTTGGGACCGCCGACAAGCACGGGTCCCGTGCTGGGAATCGTCGCGCACCCGGCGAGCGACAGTAGTGCGAGAACAATCACCGCCCTAAGCATCGGTTTCCTCGGCAATCGGTGGAAGTCCGAGCGGTGACACGGGATCTACCGAGCCACCCAGTGGAATCGTCAAGCGGAAGCACGCGCCACGTTTCGGTTCAGACCAGACGTCGATGACGCCTCCGTGCAGTTTGGCGTATCCAAGAGCGATTGCGAGACCCAATCCCGTGCCGCCCGATTGGCGTTGGCGTGACGGGTCCGCCCGCCAAAACCTGTCGAATACTCGCTCGGCATCGGCCGATGTCATCCCAACCCCGTGGTCGCGAACCGCAAACGACACTGCCGAGGAAGTGGAATCTACCCACACCTCGACTGGTCCGCCTTCGCCGTGATCAAGAGCATTCGAGAGGAAGTTGTGCAGAATACGTCGAACGCGACGTGAATCGAGTTCAACCGCCTTGTGCCCGCCTGGCGCAAAGAGAGTAACCGTTGATCCTTGTGCACGAGCGAGGGTCTCCATCTGCTCAATGCACGACTGTGCAAGTGTCGCCGGGGCTACTTGCTCAAGTTCCAATTCCGCTGCGCCGGCATCGTATCGTGACAGTTCAATTAGTTCCGAGAGGAGTTCCTCGAAGGTCTCAATTTGTCGATTAAGCAACTCGGCTGCACGTGCCGAATCTTTGTCAAAGGTTTTGCGCTGTTTGAACAGCATGCTGCCGGCAAGTTTAATCGTCGTCAGTGGGGTCCGAAGTTCGTGCGAAACATCGGACACAAATTGTTGTTGCAGTGTTGAGAGCGTGGCCAGTCGATTGATTTGACCGGAAATCGATTCCGCCATTCGGTTGAACGATGTTGCTAACTGGGCTGAAACGTCCGTGCCCTCGACCTCGATTCGCTCGTCGAGGTTACCGTCGGCAAATCGTTCCGCCGTAGCTGCCGTTGTCATAATTGGCTGAATTGACCGTGTGGTAACGAACCACACAATGAGCCCGGTGATGACGACGAAGAATAACTCGCCTGCTGCGAGAGCGCTTTGCACAAAAGCAAGATTCCCCTCAACGTCCTCCAGGTCGTATACCAACACGAGATCATATCGACCAGCTACGGGGACGTCGATGTTGGTTCCCGTGACGATTCCCGGCGACCCACCGGGAACCTCCACCGATTGATAGTGCACGTTGGTCCGATCGCCCTGGACTGCCGCTCGAAGCGCATCGCTCACGACCGTCAAGGGGAAACCTGCGGAAGAGGAACTCGTCATGACCTGGTCGGTGGTTTGACTCGGTGCGCGAAGGATGGCGAATCCGATCAGGCCGGGGGAATTCGTTGTCGCACGAATTGCGGCTTGTGCTCTGGAATTTGCCTCTTCGATATCGATGACACCGGCGTTACCCAGGGCACTATCGAATTGAGCTTGAACAGTGCCCACTACAGCCTGCGTTTCAGAAACTACTTCGTTGCGACGCGACTCGAAGAGATTCCTTTCGATTGTGAATGACAAGAATCCTCCGACTGCAAGGACGGCAACGAGCGAGAGTCCGACTGAAACTGCCGTCATGCGCAGGCGAAGAGACCCGACCCACGCCTCCCGAGTTTGTCGGACAATTTGGGCGATAAATTTCATGCGGAGATGATTTCACCCGCGCGATAACCCACGCCGCGGACCGTGAGGACAATCTTCGGGTCATCGACGTCGCGTTCCACCTTGGACCGCAGCCGCTGCACGTGCACGTTGACGAGTCGAGTGTCCGCTTTGTAGTGGTAGCCCCACACCTGCTCCAAGAGCGCTTCGCGCGAGAACACTTCGGTTGGCCGTGATGCGAGCGTGTGCAGCAATTCGAATTCGAGAGGCGTGAGTGAAATAGGGGCTCCGTCGCGCGACACGGCGTGTCCGCGCAGGTCGATCACGATGTCTCCCACGCTGAGCGAACTAGACGAGGTGGAGAGTGGCCGCCTCATACACGCCTTGATTCGGGCACTGAGGATCTGCTCGTTGAAGGGTTTTTCGACGTAGTCATCCGCCCCCGCTTCGAGCCCGTGGATGATGTCTTGCGGATCCGTTCGCGCGGTCAACATGATGATGGGAGTTCCCGCGTGCTCGCGAATCGATCGACAGACCGATATCCCATCGATCCCGGGCAGGTTGAGGTCGAGAAGAACAAGGTGCGGCTGGTAATCGTCAAAGAAATCCAACGCTTGGGGTCCACTCGTGGCGACGCGAGTGTCGTACCCTTCTGCGTGCAAGAACATTTCAAGGACCTCACCGATGCTCGGGTCGTCGTCGACGATCAAGATGCGTGCGAGCATGACAACTCCTTCCTCTCGGTTATGTTCATTGTTCTATTGCTGACGAATGATTGCGAGTGCTTCGTCTCGAACTGATGTCATCAGCGCCGGCGTCCCGCCCTCGACATTGAGTCGAAGCAGTGGTTCGGTGTTGGATGGGCGAACGTTGAACCACCAAAATTTTCGCACCTCACCCGCGGTGGGTGGCAACGCCTCGTCCTCAATCGAACCGCCTGACACGGTGAGCCCGTCGAGCGTGTCAACCGTTCCGCGACCTTCGAATGCGTCCCGAATTCTGTCCAACGCGGCGGGGACATCCGTCACGGTTGAGTTGATTTCCCCGCTTTGAGCATAGGGCGAATAGCTCGCGGAAATGTCGGATAGTGGACTTCCCTGAGATCCAAATTCGGCGAGGACATGCATCGCGGCCAGCATCCCGTTGTCGGCTCCCCAAAAATCGCGGAAGTAATAGTGCGCGGAGTGCTCGCCACCGAACACCGCACCACTCTCGCGCATGATGTCCTTGATGAGTGAGTGCCCAACGTTCGTTCTCTTCGGCTTTGCGCCAGCTCCGCGAATCACCTCGGGAACAATCAGCGACGTGATGAGATTGTGCAACACGGTGATTGACGAATCGCCCGATGCACGCACCCGTTCGATTTCCCGAAGCGCCACGACGGCTGCAACGGCGCTCGGCGAGACGGGGTCACCGTTTTCATCGACGACAAAGCACCTATCCGCGTCGCCATCGAAAGCGAGCCCCATGTCGGCCTTGTGGGCAACAACGGCTTTCTGAAGATCGACCAGGTTCGCCGGCTCGAGCGGGTTTGCTTCGTGGTTAGGGAAGGTGCCGTCCAATTCGAAATAGAGCGGAATGATATCGATGGGCAACTCCGGGAGACCGGCCGCCGTTCCCAACACAGCTGGTACCGTCAACCCACCCATCCCGTTTCCGGCATCGACAACAACCTTCAAAGGTCGAATGCTCGACAGGTCGACAAGTGTTCGAAGGTACGTCGCGTACTCGGCAAGGATGTCGCGAGTCGTCGATTCACCGGGTTTGGCCACGGCCGTGATTCCCGATTCGAGATACGCCGCGGCGCGATCACGAATTGCGGCAAGCCCCGTGTCAAGGCTGATTCCTTGAGCGCCTGCGCGCGAAAACTTGATGCCGTTGTAGGCCGCGGGGTTGTGCGACGCCGTGAACATCGCCGCCGGCGCGTTCCAGGACCCCGAGGCAAAATAGGACTCGTCCGTCGAGCAGAGCCCAATATTGGTGACGTTTGCACCACGCGCCGTAGCTCCGCGAATGAACGCCGCCGCGAAACCGGGCGACGAGTCGCGCATGTCGTGGCCGACAACAACTGTCGCGCCCGCTGCACCGACCTCGTCGACAAAACCTGCGGCGAGTGCTTCGACGACGTCATCCGTCAATTCGGCACCCACGAGCCCGCGCACGTCATATGTTTTGACAAAGCGGGTCAAATCGACAGTCATTCGTTACCTCCCATCGGTCTATTCACGATACCGCACGAGGTTCCACCACGAGGAGGTGGCGAATAGGCTGGATGCATGTCCGGCTCACGCACAACCCGAAATCGGCACGGGCGTCAACTCCGTTCCGATGTTCGAGGCATTGCCGCCATCGGCACGGGCGGCCGAAACACCAATTTCGCGGAAATCGCGAAGGACGTCGTCAACTACCTCTGCGACGTGCAACCGACATTGATGCACGACATCCAGGTCGAGATGACTCTGCTCCCTAGCGCCGAACGCGCCGACGGAGTTCCTCGCCGATGGACTGCGCTTCGGAGCGAACGTCGCGTGATTCTTTATCGTCTTCCAATCGAACGTGGTTCCAAGCTTCATCGCGAAGACGATTGGCATCGGCGCAATAACATTGAAACGATTGTCATCGAGGCGATTGCTGACCTCATCGACATCGACCCTTACGAGTTAGCGCCGAACCGGTACTTTCCCCACGCTTAGCCGTGGATGACGACGACACTGGATGCATCGATGGGTGCTGTCAAGCCGCGAAGAGTGGCGATGCCGTCGCGGGTCAGGACAAAAATTGTGTTCGAAATCGGTGAGTTCGATGTCACCGTCAGCATCCCCTTCCCTGCTGGTCTCAGCAGGTTTCCGTGGGCAGGAACAACCACGTTTTCCACGATGTTGCCACCGCTCTCTATCGTGACCGTCGCATCAGACGCTCCGAAATTGGTGAGTCCCAACAAGGAGCCACCCGGCACCATCACCGATGCGACGCCCGTTTGCGCGGGTGCGGCGCTAGCCCAGGCCAGGTCCGTAATTCCTTTCGATGCATCATTAAAGCCGACCCGCGCCGCCGCAACAATCGGCTGATTTGATTCCACCGAGACCGCCCAATAGCCTTCACTCAACTCGTTAATCGGAAGGTCAAGCGTGGACCCGGCTGGAACCGACGCCGTGACGACCTGGGGTTCCCCCTCGGCGTATGGGTCGAGAGTGATTGTTATTGTTGCGTCGATATCACCGGGAGCGAGGAATCGCAGTGCAGCGACAACATCGGAATATGACGGGTCGACGAGGAGTTTGCCAATAGATTTCTCTGACGGCAGGTGAAGAACCGGGAACGATATCGAGGTGTTTGGCGCAGCGACCGGTCCGATGCGATCCAACCCTCCTGGCACGAGCCCTCTGACAACGGTGGTTTGAAGCGTCGCCCACACGGCTGCCCCGTTACTCACGAGACGTATGACCGGAGACGCTTCGTCTGGCGCGAATCCAGCGACGGAATAGGAGCGTTGTGATTTCGCTGGGATGACAATTCCTTGAGAGCCCGGCGCATCCACTTTCCCGGCCGAGCCCCAGATTTCTAGATCGATTCGCGCCTCAACATCACTGCCGTTTGAAATCGTCACAATGGTGTCCCGACCCGTCGTCGTGCTGCCGCCAATCAGCCACTGGTCATTCAGGGGGTCACCGCACTC
>JBEGPO010000090.1:0-5035 GCA_041181465.1 Actinomycetota bacterium
ATCGACCGTGTCGGTTTCGACGGTGGAACGGATTCCACGTCTGTATTGCCCGCGCCTCAATGGAGTGACTACCGCACAATCGCGCTCGTCGGATTCGGGTCCGCGCCGGACCGGATTTCCAACCTTCGTTACGCCGCCGCGACGGCAACACGAACGCTCTCTCGACACGTGGTCGTGAACATTGCGACTCGGTCTAGCGCAGAGGCGTCGGCAATTGCCGAGGGCGCGCTTTCGGGATCGCTCAAGACGATGACGCGCAAGAGCGGGGACGGCCCGGCGGTCATCACTGACCTCACACTGGTCTCGCGTCACGCCCCGCTCCTCGACGACATCCGACCGGGCGTGGATGCCGTCAGTGTCGTTCGCGACCTCGTTACCGAGGTTCCCAACATCCTCAGTCCGGACGAGTTAGCCCGACGAGTAGTCGATCTGTCGAAAGGTACGGACCTTCGAGTCGAGGTTCTCGACGAACACGCTCTCGCGCGCGGCGGATACGGCGGAATCCTGGGAATCGGTGCTGGTTCGTCGCGCCCGCCACGACTCGTCATCGTTCGATACGCGCCGAAGGGAGCGACACGACATATCGCGCTCGTGGGCAAGGGCATCACCTTTGATACCGGCGGATTGTCGATCAAGCCGGCTAACTCGATGGTCGGTATGAAGTACGACATGACCGGTGCCGCGACTGTTTTCGCTGTCACACGCGCGATCGCTGAACGCAAACTCCCCATCGCCGTGACGGCCTGGTTGTGCGTCGCGGAAAACATGCCATCGGGCACCGCGATCCGACCCAATGACGTCATCACCATTCGCGGTGGAAAGACCGTGGAAGTGACAAACACTGACGCCGAAGGTCGCGTGGTGCTCGCCGATGGGCTCGTCGCTGCGAGCGAGGAGAATCCCGACTGCATTATTGACGTCGCCACACTCACCGGCTCGGCACGAATAGCCCTTGGTCACAGAATCGCTGCACTGATGGGGGACGAGGAGGTGACGACGTCGTTGAAGACCGCGTCGGGCGCCGTCGGCGAAGAATCGTGGCCTATGCCATTGCCTGACTACCTGTTGCCGATTTTGGCGAGCGATGTCGCGGACATCGCCAACTCTAAAGTCGGCAATACCGCGGGCGGAATGCTCATCGGTGGAATCTTTCTGCGTGAGTTCGTCGGACTGGGCGCCGATGGCAACCGCATCCGATGGGCTCATCTCGATATCGCCGGGCCAGCCAATAACGGCAATGCTCCCTACGGTTTCGTTCCCAAAGGCGCAACGGGAACGATGGTGCGAACCCTCATCGAATTCGCTCGTCGGCTGGCGGACGGCCCCGCGAACACGCGGTAGGCTCAAAGGCGGTTAACACTGGGTTTCTGCATGTCCCGCGTGGCCCGGTTCCATTCGCAATATCAAGGAGTGTTGGTGGCTGACGTAGCAGTAGATCTCGTCGTTCTTGGCGGCGGAAGTGGTGGCTATTCGGCCGCACTCCGCGCAAGTCAATTGGGTATGAGCGTCGCGCTCGTTGAAAAAGACAAGGTTGGCGGCACGTGCTTGCACGTCGGGTGTATCCCGACGAAGGCGCTGCTTCACTCCGCGGAAATCGCGGATAGCGTTCGCGACGCGGCAAAGTTTGGGGTTGACGCGACGCTCACGGGAATCGACGTCGCAGCCGTCTCTACCTATCGTCAGGGAATCATAGATTCCAAGTTCAAAGGCCTCCAAGGCCTCCTCAAAGCTCGAGGCGTCGCCACCTACGACGGACACGGGAAACTCACGTCGCCGAACACCGTTCAGGTCGGTGACACGACAATCACCGGGAAAAACGTTATCCTCGCAACGGGTTCCTACGCCAAGACACTTCCCGGGCTCGACATCGGCGGTCGCTTCCTGACCTCGGAGCAGGCCATCACGTTGGACTACGTTCCGAAGAGCGCCATCGTGCTCGGTGGTGGGGTCATTGGCGTAGAACTTTCGTCCGTCTGGCGATCATGGGGAACCGAGGTCACCATTATCGAAGGCCTGCCGCGTCTCGTTCCCAATGAAGACGAGTCCGTGTCCAAGCAATTCGAGCGCGCATTCCGTAAGCGCGGAATTGAGTTCAAAACCGGCGTGCGTTTCCAGAGCGCAACCCAAGACGCCAACGGCGTTTCGGTCACTCTCGAGGGTGGCGAAACTCTCACCGCGGATGTCTTACTCGTCGCCATCGGCCGCGGGGCACAAACCGCAAACTGTGGATTCGAAGACGTCGGAGTCACCATGGACCGCGGGTACGTCATCACGAACGAACGCTTACTCACCAACATCCCCGGCGTTTATGCCGTTGGCGACATTGTTCCCGGTCTCCAACTCGCTCACCGCGGTTACCAGCACGGGATTTTCGTCGCGGAGGACATCGCTGGAATGAACCCGATGGTTGTCTCTGACGCCAACATCCCGAAAATTACCTACTCCGAGCCCGAAATCGCCTCGGTTGGTTTGTCCGAAGCGGCGGCCAAAGAACACTATGGCGACGCAGCAATTGCGATCTATGACTACAACCTCGCCGGCAACGGAAAGAGCCACATCCTCGAAACAGCCGGCTCAATCAAGGTCATTCGAGTTGTCGACGGTCCCGTTGTTGGTGTCCACATGATCGGTTCCCGCGTCGGCGAACTGATTGGTGAAGCGCAGTTGATTGTCAACTGGGAAGCGCACCCCGAAGACGTTGCACCACACCTTCACGCACACCCCACTCAAAACGAAGCACTTGGTGAAGCGTTTCTCGCCCTCGCGGGCAAGCCACTTCACGCGATGTAGGACCTGTTCAAGGAGAACGAATCAACATGAGCACGAACGTCAACCTTCCCGCACTCGGTGAAAGCGTCACTGAGGGAACCGTGACTCGCTGGCTGAAAAAAGTCGGAGACTCGGTGGCCGTCGACGAGCCCATTGTCGAAGTGTCGACGGACAAGGTCGACACCGAGATCCCGTCTCCTGTTGCCGGTGTCATCGAAGAAATCTATGCCCAGGAAGACGAGACGGTCGAGGTTGGTGCTCCGCTCGCACGCATCGGCGAAGGAAACGGCGCTGCACCCGTTGACACCCCGGCTGCGGCTGTCGCCGAGATTCCCGCGACTCCAGAACCCGCGGTCGCGCCTATCGTTGAGGCTCCCGCCACTCCGCAACCGGTTGTTGCTCCTCCCGCGATGTCCGAACCGGTTGTTATCACTCCTCCGGTGGTGGCTGCTGCTCCCATCACTCCGCAGCCCGTTGTCCAGGCCTCACCCGCTGCCCTCACCGCGCCGCGTTTTGGAAACCCCTACGTCAGCCCGATTGTGCGCAAGTTGGCTCACGATCGTGGCGTCGACCTCGCCGGAATTGTGGGAACCGGCATTGGTGGTCGTATCCGCAAGGAGGATGTTCTCGGCGCAGACACCGTTGCGGCATCCGCCGCTCCGCCGGTAGTCATTCCGACAACCGTGCCCGCGCCCGTCGCTGCCCCTGTTTTCACCGATGATGCCGTCCCCCTCGCAAAGTCTGAACTTCGCGGGACTCGCGTGCCGATGTCCCGTCTGCGGAAGGTCATCGCCGAACGCGCCGTGCTGTCGATGGTGTCCACCGCGCAACTCACAACCGTCATTGAGGTTGATGTCACGACCGTGTCGAACCTGCGCGACGACATCAAAGCCGATTTTCACGCCACGACGGGTCAGAAACTCACGTTCCTCCCCTTCTTTGTCAAAGCGTCGGTCGAAGCACTCCAGGCCTTCCCGATTATCAACAGCACGGTCCAAGGAGACGACATCGTCTACCCCGGATTCGAGAACATCTCGATTGCGGTGGACACTGAGCGCGGTCTCCTCACTCCGGTCGTGAAGAATGCTGGCGGCAAGAGCATCGCGGCGCTGTCAGCCGAAATTGCCGACCTAGCGGACCGCACGCGTAACAACAAGCTCACGCCGGACGAATTGCAGGGCGGTACCTTCACCGTCACGAACACGGGGTCGCGTGGCGCGTTGTTCGACACCCCCGTCGTCTTCCTTCCGCAGTCCGCCATTCTCGGACTCGGCGCGGTTGTCAAGCGCCCCGTCGTCATAGGGGGCGACTCAATTGCGATTCGCTCGATGGTCTATCTTGCGCTGTCCTACGATCACCGAATCGTCGACGGCGCAGATGCCGCTCGCTTCCTCGGTGCGATGAAATCTCGACTCGAAGCAGGCGCGTTCACCGCCACCGACCTCGGTTACTAGGAGAAAAACATGGCAAAAGAACCCGGCCGCTTCCGTCAAATCTTTGATGTCCTTATCCTTGTCATCAAGCGAGATCGTTTCGCGCTCGTGTGGCTCATCCTCGGAACTTTCGGTCCGATCGCCGCCGGAATCGTATTCGCTCTTGTGGCGACAGGTGGGGAGCCGATCAGCTTCGTTGTGTCCATCATCTTCGGAGTTCTCGCTGGTGTCCTTGGATTTCTCATTGTCCTCGGACAGTTGACGCAGCGTCTCATGTATTCGAACCTCCAGGGGCAGCCGGGCGCGGTTTCTGCGCTGATCAAGAACCAATTGCGCCGCTCGTGGCGCGGTAACGATATGCCGATTCGAATGAACAAGAGCCAGGATATTGTGTATCGGGTTGTGGGCAAACCCGGCGTTGTGATCGTGTCGGAAGGGGTTCGCTCTCGAGTCGCTCCTCTCGTCGAGGATGCCCGCAAGGAAGTTCAGCGCATCGTTCCTGGCGTGCCCGTTCACCTACTGCACGTCGGAGCCGATGGACTGACTCTGAAAGAATTCTTCCCCGCGCTCTACAAGATCAAGGGTCGTGTCCGCGCCTCCGAAATCGTCGTTGTGACAAATCGCCTCAACTCCATTGCCAAAACGCCCGCGTCGATGATGCCGAAAGGTATCGACCCGACCAAGATGCGCGCTCCGCGAACTCGCTAATCCCGATTGACTGTTTGTTACATCCCCGAAACATTCGTGTGACGGTGGCGACACACGTTCTCGGTACGGTGGGGTATCCGGTTATGCAGATTTACCCGACCAACAGGAGGAAAAATGTTTAAGAC
>JBEGPO010000091.1:0-5166 GCA_041181465.1 Actinomycetota bacterium
GGAGAGAAGAAGCGGCACGAGATCGTCCAGATGGAACTCCTCAAGCCCGTTTTCGCGGTGCTCGATGAGACCGACTCTGGGCTCGACGTCGATGCACTCAAGGTGGTCTCCGAGGGTGTCAACCGAGTCAAAACGAGTTCCGGTATGGGCGTCCTGCTCATCACGCACTACACCCGAATCCTTCGTTACATCCGTCCCGACTTCGTGCACGTGTTTGTCAACGGCAAGATTGCCGAAGAGGGCGGCCCAGAACTCGCCGACCGACTCGAAGACGAGGGGTACGACCGCTTTCTCGTGGAGGCGTCGTGAGCGAACTCGCCGCCGACCGCTTCGATGTCATAATCGAGGCCCTCAAGGACGTCATTGACCCAGAACTCGGCGTCAACATCGTTGACCTGGGCTTGATCTACGACCTGAACTGGGACGACGAGAACGATGCACTGATAGTGTCGATGACACTGACAAGTGCGGGGTGCCCGCTCACCGACGTGATCGAAAAGGAACTGGAAAGCGCACTCGACAACGTTGTCGAACGATTCCGTATCAACTGGGTGTGGATGCCGCCGTGGGGTGTCGATCGCATCACGGATGACGGGCGCGAAATGATGAGCGCGCTCGGTTTCAACCTGTAATGATCGACGTCACAAACCTCGAGATCCGAGTCGGGGCTCGCACCCTCATGTCCGAGGTCAGCTTTCGCGTTGACAAGGGCGACAAGATTGGTCTCGTAGGGCGCAACGGTGCTGGCAAGACCACACTCACGAAGGTTCTGGCCGGGGATGTGCTTCCCAATGGTGGAAACGTGTCAATCAGGGGTGAACTCGGCTACCTTCCGCAGGACCCGCGGACAGGCGATCCGACCCAACTCGCTCGTACCAGAATTCTTGACGCCCGTGGCCTCGGTTCGATCCTTGTCCAAATGGAGGACGCAACGAAACTCATGGGCGCTGATGACCCAGACATCGCCGCGGCGGCCATGTCCAAGTACGGCAACCTGACCGACCGATTCACGTCGCTCGGAGGCTATGCGGCCGAGGCGGAAGCCGCCTCGATTGCCAACAACCTCGGTCTTCCCGACCACGTGCTCGGTCAGCCACTCGACACGCTGTCTGGCGGTCAGCGCCGACGAATCGAATTGGCACGCATCTTGTTCAGCGACGCCGAAACGATGATTCTCGATGAACCAACAAACCACCTCGACGCCGATTCCGTCGTCTGGTTGCGCAATTTTCTCTCCAACTACAAGGGCGGTGTCATTGTGATTTCGCACGATGTTACCCTCGTGACCGAAACCGTGAATCTTGTGTTATATCTCGACGAAAACCGCGAGCGACTTGACGTCTACAACATGGGCTGGATGATTTACCTTCGACAGCGTTAAGCGGACGAATAACGTCGCAAGAAGGAACGTGCAAACGTCGAAAAGAAGGCAACGACCCTGCAGTTGCAGGCCGCGAAATTCGGGGCGAAAGCGTCGAAGGCGGCGGCGGCCCACCAGATGGTGGCGCGCGCCGAGAAGATGCTGTCGGGACTCGAAGATGTCCGCGCTCAAGACCGCGTCGCGAAGTTGCGTTTCCCCGATCCAGCCCCGTGCGGTCGAACACCAATCATGGCGCACAACCTGTCCAAGTCGTATGGTTCGCTCGAAATCTTCACCGCGGTCGACCTGGCGATTGACAAGGGGTCCAAGGTCGTGGTCATCGGATTGAACGGTGCGGGCAAAACGACGTTATTGCGAATCCTCGCGGGAGTTGACACACCCGACACCGGTGCGGTCGACGCCGGTCACGGGCTCCGTGTCGGCTACTTCGCCCAAGAACACGAAACCCTCGACATCAAGCAGTCAGTGCTGGCAAACATGATGTCAGCGTCGCCCAGCCTTGGCGAGACGGAGGCGCGTAAGGTTCTCGGGTCGTTCCTGTTTAGCGGTGATGACGCGACGAAGCCAGCTGGCGTTCTATCGGGTGGTGAAAAGACGCGACTCGCGCTTGCGACCCTCGTCGTCTCGAGTGCCAACGTCCTCATCCTTGACGAACCGACGAACAACCTCGACCCGGCGTCGCGCGATGAGATTCTTGGCGCGCTCTCGCACTACAAGGGCGCCGTGGTTCTCGTCAGCCACGACCCTGGAGCAGTCGAGGCACTCAACCCCGAGCGCGTGCTCATCATGCCCGATGGTCTCGAAGACCTGTGGAGTCAGGACTACCAGGAACTCATCGAGCTCGCGTAGCGTCGAGCGCCGCGTCTTCGATATCTTCGTCACTGCGGCCCCGCCGAACCTTTCGTTCGGTGGGCACGTCCCCGCGCGCTTCTTTGCGCAAAGCCCAGCCGTAGCCGTAGAAGCCCATGAGGGCGAACACATACCACTGCAGCGCGTAAGACAAGTGAGGTCCCTCGTCGAGCACTGGCATTTCCCACGGTGCCCCCGCATCTGTAGCGGGGGACTCGTACTCGAGTCGGCCGTACCAACCTCGGTAAACGTCTGCGTTGACACGGTCACCGATCGTCTCGAGGTTGATCGTGGCAATTTGGCCGGCTGGAGCGTCGCGTCCGACAATCTGCCTTTCGCCAGGAATCAGGCGTGCGCCGATCTCGACGGCTCCCGATGGAACGGCGGGAGTTTCAGCGGGCGCCGAGTTGTCACCGTTGGCCGGTAACCACCCGCGGTTGACGACAAACACCACGCCGCTCGGAGTTTGTAGCGGCGCTAACTGCTCGAATCCGATTCCTCCGGGCCCAGATCGCGTCCGAACGTAGATGATGTCGGAAGACAGGTATACGCCAGTCACGCGAACGCTTCGCCATTTCTCGGAAACGTCGAACTCCGCTGGCGTGTCGACAATCGTCGTTAGATCTGTCGTGTACCGATCGAAATTCGCGTCGAGCAGGGCAATCGCGGCCTGCGCTTGGGCACGACGGTCGAACTGCCATTGCCCCAGCCCGACGCATGCGACGGCGAACGCGACGGTGAAACCCAGAATGCCCCACCACCGCGGGGTGACGGCAAGCCGCCACAAGCTCACGGAGTGAAACTCGTCAAGCTCGGAACGTTGGATTCGCGAGTTCGCAGCGATTTCGACTTAGAGGAGTTGACCACGTTAGCTAGTCCGACCGCGACAAGAGGCAATACCACGACCCCCGTCACGGGAAGCAGAATCCACCAGCCGGGGGTGACAAAGCACAGAAACAGACAGACGAGTCGAAGTCCCATCGCAATCAGATACTGACCCAACCGAGATTGCCGTTCCACGTTCGGAGAAACGGGCAACGACGTGAGAGAAGGCGTCTCCGGAGTCATTTGTCAAGTCTACGCCCACCACTACGCTGGTAAACATGTCGACACCACGAACCGTACTCATCACCGGCGGAAACCGAGGGATTGGCCTCGCCATCGCCGAAAAGTTCCTCGAACTCGGTCATCGCGTCGCCGTGACCGCCCGTTCCGGTGACGGCCCGAAGGGGAGCCTCACGGTGATCGCGGACGTCACTGACGGCGATTCGCTCACGGCGGCAATCGCCACGGTCGAAGAGAAACTGGGTCCGATCGAGGTCATCGTTGCCAACGCGGGAATCACGAAGGACACCCTCCTGATGCGGATGTCCGACGAAGACTTCGAGTCGGTCATCGACACCAACCTCACGGGTTCGTTCCGACTGGTAAAGCGCGGCATCACCTCGATGATCAAGCAGCGGTTCGGGCGCGTTATCTTCATCTCGTCGGTCGTCGGACTTCTGGGAAGTGCCGGCCAGGTGAACTATGCGTCATCCAAGAGTGCGCTCGTGGGGTTCGCTCGCTCGTTGACGCGCGAACTCGCCGCCCGCGGCATCACGGCGAACGTCGTCGCCCCGGGTTTCATCGAAACCGACATGACGGCCTCGTTACCCGCGGAACAGCAAGCCGAATACAAAAAGACAATCCCCGCCGGTCGATTTGCCACTCCGTCCGAAGTAGCGTCTGTCGTCGCATGGCTCGCCTCTGACGACGCAGCGTACATTTCGGGCGCTGTCATCCCCGTCGATGGTGGACTCGGAATGGGTCACTGACGCGACGGTCAGCTGGCGCGTCGACCAAAGTATGGCGCGACTAAGGCCAAATCCCGCACGTCGATGTTTACGTGGGCGGCCTGTCGAACGTCGGGTTTTGCGCAGAAACCGACGGAAAGTCCTGCGATGTTCATCATGGCCAGGTCGTTCGCACCGTCGCCGACCGCGATCGTGCTGGACAGGGGAATCCGCTTCTTCTTTGCGTACGCCGTGAGAAAGTTCGCTTTTGCTGCGGCGTCAATCAACGGGCCGTAGGTTCGGCCCGTAAACACACCGTCGATTGCCTCGAGACCGTTCGCCGCCCACGCGTCAAGCCCTAATTGTGTCGCGATCGGGTTCAGAATCTCGTAGAAACCGCCCGATACGGCGATGATGTAGCCGCCCGCCTCGTGAACAGCGTGCACCAATTGACGAGCTCCATTCGTCAGCGTGACGGCACCGAGAACGTCATCAAGGGCCTTCACCGAAGTACCGCGCAACGTGGCAACGCGTTGCGCGAGCGCTTCAGCGAAGTCGATCTCGCCACGCATCGCTCGCTTGGTGAGGGCCGCGACCTCGTCACCAGACCCCGCCGCATCGGCCAGAAGATCAATCACTTCATTGTTGATGAGCGTCGAATCGACATCACAAACAACGATGAATCGACTCACGCGAACTCCTTTGCAATGGAAATATCAGGATATCGCGTCACGCAGTCGGACATTGCGCCCGCTCGCGCTCATGCCGGTATCTTTGGTGCCTGCCGAGATTAGTAGCAGCATTTGTCTTCTGATACAGTTGAGTGTTGCGCACACGCGCCCCCGCATCTTGAGAAGGACATCATGAAGGCTGAAATTCACCCCACCTACGCACCGATCGTTTTTCGCGATCTTGCGAGTGGCGAAATGTTCCTCACCCGTTCGACGGCGACGTCCGAAAAAACGGTTTCGTTCGACGGTGCCGAATACCCCGTGATCGACGTGGAAATCTCGTCGGCATCGCACCCGTTCTATACGGGAAAGCAGCGCATCATGGACTCGGCCGGTCGCGTCGAGAAGTTCAACAAGCGTTACGAAGGCTTCGGACAGTAAGTCCACATTTCGTCACGAAGGCCACGCCGAACGCGTGGCCTTCGTCGTTAAG
>JBEGPO010000092.1:0-3156 GCA_041181465.1 Actinomycetota bacterium
GACATCGACGGTGGTCAATTGTGCGAACCTCGATTGTCGCCATCGCGCAGTTATCTGCGCGTCATGCCTGGATGACCCGGCCAATCTCGAATGCGACGGACATCACGCCGACCAGAAACCAACGGGCGAGGTCGGCTAGGCCGTATACGCCGACATCAGGAAGTCGGAGAGCGTGTCGCGTTCATCGCTGGCGATGAATGCCGCATTGACGGCATTCAGTTGCCACTGCAGGACATCGTCGAGGTCGTAGCCGAACGTTTCGGCAAGATTGGTGATTTCGCGGGACAGGCTCGTTCCGCTCATGAGGCGGTTGTCAGTGTTGACCGTGACGGCAAAGCCGAGCTGGTAAAGCATTTCGAACGGGTGATCGTCGATTGTCGCGCCAAAGCGGCTAAACGCGTTCGTGTGGACGTTCGACGTTGGGCAGATTTCGAGCGCGATTCGGCGGTCGCGAACCCACTCGGCGAGCGGACCGAGTGTGACGTGGGTCCCCGCTCCGTCGTTCGCGATTGACAGGTCATCCGTGATTCGAACTCCATGCCCCAAACGCAATGCGCGCCCCTCAATCAGCGCGCCTTCGATGCTCTCGAGCCCATCGGCTTCGCCTGCGTGAACCGTGCGAGGAACCCAGGCCGCGTCAAGTTTCGAGAATGCCGAGGCGAGTCTCGACACCGGAAACCCTGCCTCGGGGCCAGCGATATCGAAGCCAACAACTCCACGTGCGTGATATTCGATCGCAAGGTCGGCAATCTCGTCGGCGCGGTCCGCCTGACGCATCGCGCACAGCAATTGCCCGATGCGGGCAACTCGACCGACCGCGCGACCCTCCGTGACCGCTGTATCGATTCCGCGCTGGACGGCGTCGATCGCGTCGCGCATGTCGAGACCGTTCTCGACGTGCAGTTCCGGTGCCCATCGAACCTCGCCGTAGACGACACCGTCCGCGATGAGATCCTCGACGAATTCCTTTGCGATTCGTTCGAGGTTCTCGGCCGTTTGCATGACGGACAGCGTCACCGAGAACGTAGCAAGATAATCGACCAGGTTCCCCGAGTCGGCGTTGGATCGAACCCACTCATTCAACTCGTCCGGTGTCGAGCGGGGAATCTCGATGCCTCCCGTCGCGGCCAGTTCGACGATGGTCGATGGTCGAAGCCCGCCATCGAGGTGATCGTGTAGAGAGATCTTGGGGAGCGACTCGACCGTGATGTCGGTACCTGGGAACAGGTGGGCGGTTCCGTCCCCCGGCGTTACCTGGGGAAGTCCGATGCGACTCATCCGGTGATGACCTCGGCGATGAGTGGGCCGCGGTCGATGACGCTTTCGCCGATTTCCCAACCACCGTCGAGAGCTTCCAGCGCACGGTCAAAACGCGCGGAATCGTTCGCCGACAGGGTGAATACAACGTCACCCTTTTTCACCGTGGCACCCGGCTTGACGGCGAGGTCAATTCCCGCTGCGTGGATCACGGGGTCTTCTTTGCGCGCGCGTCCAGCCCCAAGGCGCCAGGCGGCAATTCCGAACGGAAGCGCGTCCATACGAGACACGACTCCGTCGCGCGTCGCGGTCACAACATGGCTTTCCGAGGCGACGGGAAGCGCCGCGTCGGGGTCTCCGCCCTGAGCGCTCACCATCGCACGCCACGAATCCATCGCTTTGCCGTTGGCAAGATTAGCGCCGACATCGACGCCCGTCATTCCCGCGAGTTCAAGCATGTGTTCGGCCAGCGTCACCGTGACCTTAACTACATCGGCCGGCCCGCCCCCGGCGAGCACCTCGACGGATTCCCGAACCTCGTTCGCATTTCCGATCGCGAGGCCGAGCGGAGTGTTCATGTTGGTCAGAACCGCCCTGGTTGCGACGCCTGCATCGTTTCCGATGCGGACGAGGACGTTGGCGAGTTCCTTCGCACGCTCAAATTCACTCATGAAAGCGCCATTGCCGAACTTGACATCGAGAACGAGTGACGACGTTCCCTCGGCGAGCTTTTTGCTCATGATGCTCGAGGCAATCAGGGGAATCGCTTCGACCGTTCCCGTGATGTCGCGCAGGGCGTACAACTTCCGGTCGGCGGGCGCAAGGCCGGAACCCGCTGCACAAACAACAGCTCCGACCTTTTCGAGTTGTGCCAGCATTTCGGCGTTCGACAGGTCAGCACGCCACCCCGGGATGCTCTCGAACTTGTCCAATGTTCCGCCCGTGTGTCCGAGTCCGCGACCCGACAGTTGCGGCACCGCAAGCCCGAAACTCGCAACCAACGGCGCCAGCGGAAGTGTGATCTTGTCGCCGACTCCACCCGTCGAGTGCTTATCGGTCGTGACTTTCGAAAGGCCCGAGAAATCAAGGCGTTCGCCCGAGTTCACCATGGCGGCCGTCAGATCATTGATCTCGGTGGACACCATGCCACGCAGGAAGATCGCCATCGTCATCGCAGACATTTGCTCATCGGCAACATATCCGCGGGTGTAGGCATCGACCAGCCACCCGATTTGCGCGGCTGACAGTTCGCCGCCGTCACGTTTAATTTTGATGAGGTCGACCGCATCAAACGGTTCAATGGCGGTCATTCGCATCCTTCACACGTAGTTGCCGAAGCGGGATCGGTCAGGGAGTAGGCATCCAGTTCCCGTGGACCGAAGGCGTCAGGCAGGACCTGGTCAATAGTTCGCACACCAGAGACGGTTTCGAGAACCATTCCCGGCGCCGAGTGTTCGAACAATAACTGGCGGCAACGGCCGCACGGCATCAGAACGTCGCCGTGACCGTCGACACACGTGAACGCAACAAGTTTGCCGCCCCCCGACATTGCCAGAGCACTGACGAGCGCACATTCGGCGCAGAGACCAACCCCGTAGCTCGCATTTTCGACGTTACAGCCGCTGACGATTCGCCCATCGTCAACAAGTGCCGCCGCGCCGACGGGGAAGTTGGAATACGGCGCATAGGCCTTTCCCATAGCCTCGTTTGCCGCGGTCCGAAGTGCGTCCCAGTTGATTTCTGACACAGTTATCCCTTGATATACGGTTTTCCGGTAGCCGCCGGAGCTCGAACTCGTCCAACGAATCCGACGACGGCGATGAGCGTCACGACATACGGAACGATCGTGATGAAGTCGGTGGGGATTCCCGGGCTGACCTGGTTCGCCCAGATTCGCAA
>JBEGPO010000093.1:0-11158 GCA_041181465.1 Actinomycetota bacterium
TTGCTCGACACGCTTCGCGCCAACCCGACAACCCTTGAGGTCGAATGCGCCGAGTTGAAGAGAGAAGCGGACCGGGTCCAGTTCGCCTCCGCTGAGTTCAATCGCCTCGGGGCGAAGGTTGAGCGTGCGGCCGTCGGAGCCCTCGCCGAGGCATTCGCGGGGGATCTCGCCGAACTTGCCGCAGCGTGCGTACAAATCGCGAGTGACGCGCTCGGGAAGCCCATCACAAAGGAATTCGTCGACACCTATTACCAGGGCCGTGAAGAAGTGACGTCCTTTGCGGTGGCCGACATGGCAATCGATGGCAACCGGGCCGAAGCACTTCGGCTACTGCGTCACGCGATCCAATCCGGTGTCGACCCCGTGCCTTTGATTGCGGCGTTCGCGGCCAAGCTCCGACAGCTCGCCAAGGTCGGTGGGTACACCGGTTCGCCCAGTAACGCGGCGAAAGACCTCGGTATGCCGCCGTGGATGATCGACAAATCCAGGAGTGCGCTTCGGAAATGGACCGGCCCGACACTCGGCAGGGCGATTCTGGTCGTCGCTGAGGCCGATTCGATGGTCAAGGGCGCCGGTCGAGACCCCGAATTTGCCGTTGAGCGGATGGTTGACCGCGTAGCGTCCCGAACCTAGACACACAACGAAAGCCCCCGGTTTCCCGGGAGCCGACGAGGTTTAGCGGAGGATTTATTTCTTCGGCGCAGCGGCCTTGGCGGCGGTAGTTTTAGCCGGAGCCTTTGCTGCTGCCTTGGCGGGAGCTTTCACTGTCGCTTTCTTGGCCGGAGCTTTCACTGCCGCTTTCTTGGCGGGTGCTTTGGCCGGAGCCTTGGTCACCGTGGCGTCGCCCGACATTGCGGCGGCCTGGGCAGCGATACCCGACTTGCGGTTCGCCGCTTGGTTCTTGTGAATGACACCCTTCGACACGGCCTTGTCAATCTTGCGCGTTGCTGCGGCAACGGCATTGACGGCGGCCGCTTTGTCGCCCGTCGCGATTGCCTCGCGCGCGATGCGGATTACGGTCTTGAGTTCGCTCTTGACGGCCCTGTTGCGCTCTTGCGCCTTGAGGTTCGTCTTGATTCGCTTAATCTGCGACTTGATATTTGCCACGAATGGTTTCCTTAGGTGAGTGGTGTCGAACCGAGATGGGGTGTTGCGAATCCCGGTGTCGTTCCGTGCATCGGAGAGAGGGCCTCTGCACGCAAGCCAATAGATAACGCTACCAGAGGCGAACGGCGCATGGCGACCGCGAGGCGTGAAACAATAGAGAACGATGTCCCGTTCCACGAAGCCGCCAATTCCGTCACGCACGGACCCGTCGATAATCCGAAATTTCTGCATCATCGCGCACATCGATCACGGAAAATCCACGCTCGCCGACCGCATGCTCGGAATCACTGGGATTGTTGGCGACCGTGACATGCGGGCCCAGTACCTCGATCGCATGGACATCGAGCGCGAACGAGGAATCACGATCAAGAGTCAGGCCGTGCGCATGCCGTGGGCTGTGGATGGCGTGGATTACGCGCTCAACATGATTGACACCCCGGGCCATGTCGACTTCTCGTACGAGGTTTCTCGGTCTCTCGCGGCCTGCGAAGGGGCAATTCTTCTCGTGGATGCGGCACAAGGAATCGAAGCACAGACTCTCGCCAACCTGTACCTGGCGCTCGAGAACGACCTCGAAATCATCCCGGTGCTCAACAAAATCGATTTGCCCTCGGCGGATCCCGAAAAATACGCGAAGGAACTCGCGTCTCTCATCGGCGGAGACCCCGATGACGTGATGCGCGTGTCGGGAAAGACGGGTGTCGGCGTCGACGAACTGCTCGATCGAGTCGTCCAGAAGATTCCCGCGCCGGTCGGCGACCCGACGGCCCCCGCACGTGCCATGATTTTCGACTCGGTCTATGACTCCTATCGGGGGGTCGTCACCTACGTGCGCGTCATGGACGGTTCCCTCAGTCCTCGCGAGCGAATCCAGATGATGTCGACGCGGGCCGCCCATGAACTATTGGAAATCGGCGTTTCGTCACCTGAACCGACCCAGTCCGAAGGACTCGGTGTCGGCGAGGTGGGGTACCTCATCACCGGTGTGAAAGACGTCCGCCAGTCCAAGGTCGGCGATACCGTGACGAACCTCGCGAAGCCGGCCAAAATCGCACTGGAGGGCTACACCGACCCCAAGCCGATGGTCTACTCGGGGTTGTACCCGCTCGACGGCGCCGAGTTCCCCGATCTGCGCGAAGCACTCGACAAACTCAAGCTCAGCGACGCCTCGCTGGTTTACGAGCCGGAAACTTCCGTCGCCCTCGGGTTCGGGTTCCGATGTGGGTTCCTCGGGCTGTTGCACCTCGAAATCATCACCGAGCGCCTGGAACGCGAATTCGGACTCGACCTTATCGCCACCGCCCCGAGCGTTATCTATAACGTCTCTACCGACGACGGTAAAGAAATTCAGGTCACCAACCCGTCGGAATACCCCGTCGGAAAAATCAAGTCGGTCCGCGAACCCATCGTGCGCGCGGCGGTACTGGCCCCCAAGGATTATGTCGGCACGATTATGGAACTATGCCAAACCCGGCGCGGAACCCTGATTGGAATGGATTACCTGGGCGAAGACCGCGTCGAAATCAAATACACAATTCCCCTCGGCGAGATCGTGTTCGATTTCTTCGACAACCTCAAGTCGCGAACCGCTGGGTACGCGTCGCTTGATTACGAGCCGGCGGGCGAACAAGAAGCGGATCTCGTGAAGGTCGACATCCTGTTGCAGGGTGAGCAGGTCGATGCGTTCTCGGCGATCGTGCACCGCGAGAAGGCCTATGCCTATGGCGTCATGATGACCTCCCGACTGCGTGAACTCATTCCCCGCCAGCAATTCGAGGTTCCGATTCAGGCGGCCATCGGCGCACGCATCATCGCCAGGGAGAGCATTCGAGCCATGCGCAAGGACGTGCTCGCGAAGTGTTACGGCGGCGACATCAGTCGTAAGCGCAAATTGCTCGAGAAGCAAAAGGCAGGCAAGAAGCGCATGAAGATGGTCGGCCGTGTCGAGGTTCCGCAAGAAGCGTTCATCGCCGCCTTGTCGGGGGACACCGAAAAGAAGGACAAGAAGTGACCACGGGACTCTCGCGACTGTTGATCGTCGGATATCTAATTCTGGCGGTGGCGGCCACCGGGCGGAGTGCCTTCCAAATCGCGACGAAATTCTCGGAAGCGCCGTTTGCTTACACGTTGTCGGCCATCGCGGCGGCACACTATTTCCTCGCCGTGCTTGCGATCGCGCGCAGATGGCGCAGATTTGCATTCGTCATCATGGTGGTCGAACTTATTGGCGTACTGAGCGTGGGCCTCCTGACCTATGTGATCCCGTCGCTCTTCCACGCCAATTCGGTGTGGTCCTACTTCGGTCTTGGATACGGATACGTGCCCGTGCTCTTGCCCATCCTTGGGCTGTGGTGGGCGTGGGAAACCCGATGACCGACTGGCCATTGCCGCGCGACGGCATCGATTCCGTTGTCACCATCGGTAAGTTCGACGGCGTCCACATCGGGCATCGCGAGGTCGTCTCTCAACTACGCGCCCGCGCTAAAGGTCGACGCGTTGTGGTCGTCACCTTCGATCGTCATCCACTGGAATTGTTTGACCCCGCTCGAGCGCCGAAGCCGATTCTGTCCATTCCCCAGAAGGTCGAGGCCCTGCTGGGCGCTGGCGCAGACCGCGTCGTCGTCCTGCCGTTCACGACCGAATTCGCGGCGATGCCACCCGACGCGTTCATCGACGACGTCCTGCTCGCCGGAGTTTCGGCGTCCCTCGTCCTCGTCGGTTCCGACTTCCGCTTCGGGGCGAAAGGTGCGGGAACCATCGAGACTCTGACCGCGCGCGGTGCCGCGGCGGGACTCGAGGTCGTCCAACTCGACCACGTGTGCGTCGATGGGGGAGTCAAGGTCTCGTCGTCAACGATTCGAGACGCGCTCCGTGCCGGAGACGTCGAGTCCGCCACCACATTGCTGGGCCGACCACATCGCGTTCGCGGCCTTGTCGTCCACGGGCATCAGCGCGGCCGAGTGCTCGGGTATCCCACCGTGAACCTCGAAGAGAACAACGAGGGCATGATCCCGAGGCCCGGTGTCTATGCGGGAATCCTCCGAGTTCACGGACGAGACTTCCTTGCCGGCATTTCCGTTGGAAAAAACCCGACATTCACCGACGTCACCCGCGACCAGGTCGAGGCGCACGCCCTCGACGCCGATTTCGACGCCTACGGCTCAATCGCCGAAGTGGGTTTCACCCACTGGATTCGCGATATCGAGGCGTTCGGGTCGGTCGAGGAACTGATCGCTGCGCTACACAAGGATTTTGCCGACATCCGAGCGCTCATCGCGGACGGCACACTTCATCTGTAGACGCGCGTGCGCAAATGTTGGCAATCTGCTCATCTGCGCGTAAGGTAAACACGTGATGGAAATTTCGGACACCGAGCTTGCCCTTCGGGCGGCTCGACTGTATTACGACGACGGTAAGACTCAGGACGAGATCGGGGACACGCTCGGCATCACCCGCTGGAAAGCCGGCCGTTTGCTCGCTCTCGCGCGTGAATCCGGGATTGTCGCGATTTCGATCGTCGACAGCACTGACACCGCCGAGGTTCGTCCAGTAAATGGCATAACGACCACCGACCGTTCTCGTGCGCACGGCGTCACCGATTCCGCGTCCCTTCGCGCGTTCCTGTATGGACTTTCCGCGGTCGATGCGATCGGACTCGAGGAACGTGCAGCACGTCTCGCGACCCGGTCTATCAAGAACGATTCCAAACGCGCTGCGCTCGACACCATTATCCGACTCATCGACCTCACGACGCTGGAGGGGGCTGATACCCCGGGCAAGGTTCGTTCTCTCGTGCGAAAAGCCATTCTGCCCGACCCTTCGGACCCGACGGCACCGCGCGTCGCAGCCGTGTGTGTTTATCCGGACATGGTTGAACACGCCGTCGCGGCACTGGGCTCCCACAAGGGCGACGGCGTCACCGGAATCGGGGTTGCGTCGGTCGCGACTGCCTTCCCGAGCGGACGCTCGACACTCGAGGTCAAACTGGCCGACACTCGCTACGCCGTGTCGCAGGGCGCGACCGAAATCGACATGGTGATTGACCGCGGAGCGTTCCTATCCGGAGACCTCGATACCGTCTTCAATGAAATCGTCGCCGTGCATCGCGCCTGCGGACGCGCCGACGGGTCGCGTGCGCACCTCAAGGTCATTTTCGAAACCGGCGAACTGCGCACCTACGACAACATCAAGCGAGCGTCATGGCTCGCGATCTTGGCTGGGGCCGATTTCATCAAGACGTCGACGGGGAAGGTACAGCCCGCGGCGACGCTTCCGACGACCGTCTTGATGCTCGAGGTCGTTCGGGATTGGTTCACCCTGACCGGCGAACGCATTGGCGTGAAGCCAGCGGGTGGTATCCGCCAGTCGAAGGACGCCATCCGATACCTGGTGGCTGTCGCCGAGGTTGCTGGCGAGGAATGGATCGACCCGCACCTGTTCCGATTCGGTGCGTCCAGCCTGCTCAACGATGTTCTGCTGCAACGCCAGAAGATGACCACCGGCCACTACAGCGGCCCCGACTACGTGACCGTGGATTAGGAGTCCCATGTCTTTCCGTGATTATGCGCCGGCGCCAGAGTCGACCGCAATCCTGAACCTGCGACCGAACTATGGGCTGTACATCGGCGGCGAATGGATCGACGGTCGGGGCGGGTCGATGACGACCATTTCGCCCGCGACCGAGAACTCCATCGCCGAAATTTCGTTGGCCGACGCATCGGATATTGATCGGGCCGTCGCCGCTGCGCGAACGAGCTACGACACCGTCTGGTCGCGCATGAGCGGTGCCGAGCGTGGGAAGTACCTGTTCCGCATCGCGCGACTCATTCAAGAGCGCGCCCGCGAGTTCGCGGTCGCCGAGACGCTCGACAACGGAAAGCCCATTCGCGAAACGCGCGACATCGACATCCCGCTCGTCGCCGCGTGGTTCTTCCATTACGCGGGTTGGGCGGACAAACTCGATTACGCGGGACTCGGCCCGAACCCGACCGCGTTGGGTGTCGCCGGACAGATTATCCCCTGGAATTTCCCGCTGCTCATGCTCGCGTGGAAGGTCGCGCCCGCGCTGGCAGCCGGCAACACGGTCGTGCTCAAGCCCGCTGAGACCACCCCGCTGACGGCGCTCATGTTTGCCGACATCTGTGAACAGGCCGGGCTTCCCGCAGGAGTCGTCAACATTGTTCCGGGGCTCGGCGGTGTCGCGGGTAAAGCACTGGTCGAACACCCCGGCATCAATAAGATTGCGTTCACGGGGTCGACCGCGGTTGGTCGTAACATCGCCCGAACGTTGGCCGGAACCGACACCCGCGTCACTCTCGAACTCGGCGGCAAGGGCGCGAACATCGTCTTCGATGACGCGGCGGTCGACGAAGCCGTCGAGGGCATCATCGCCGGCATCTTTTTCAATCAGGGGCACGTCTGTTGTGCCGGCTCGAGGCTCCTCGTTCAAGAGAACATCCAGGACGAGGTCGTCGAGAAGTTGACTCGTCGCCTCTCGACCCTGCGACTCGGTGACCCGCTCGACAAGAACACCGACATCGGTGCCGTCAACTCCAAGGAACAACTCGCGCGCATCACCGCGATCACCGCGACGGGTGAGGCGGAGGGCGCAAACCGCTGGACGCTCAATTGTGAATTGCCGGCCAAGGGCTTTTGGTTCCGACCGACCATCTTTACCAATGTGACCACGAGCAACACGATCGCGCGCGACGAGATCTTCGGGCCGGTGCTGTCGGTCCTCAGCTTCCGGACCCCAGACGAAGCGATCGTCAAGGCGAACAACACGCCGTACGGATTGAGCGCCGGGATTTGGACGCAGAACGCGAGCCGAATGTTGCGTGTCGCCGATTCGCTCCGTGCGGGTGTCGTGTGGGCGAACACGTTCAACCAGTTTGACCCAACCAGCCCGTTCGGCGGCTACAAGGAATCGGGATACGGGCGCGAAGGTGGTCGACACGGCCTCGCGGCGTACCTCGCTAACGGAGGTGCACGATGAGCCGTCTCGCTATTCCCAAGACCTACAAGCTGTTTATCGGTGGAAAGTTCCCGCGCAGTGAGTCGGGTCGAACCACCGAAGTGTCGAGCCCGGCGGGCACGTTTATTGCCAACGTCGCCAGGGCCAGCCGCAAGGACGCCCGCGATGCGGTTGTTGCCGCTCGTGCCGCGTGGGCTGGTTGGACCGGGGCCAGTGCATACAACCGCGGTCAAGTTCTGTACCGCGTCGCCGAGATGCTCGAAGGGCGACACGACCAGTTCGTCGCCGAAATTGTGGAATCGACGGGCGTCACGGCCGCCGATGCACGACGGGAAGTGACCGCAGCAATCGACTGCCTCGTCTGGCACGCGGGGTGGACCGACAAGTTCGCCCAGGTCCACGGCGGGGCAAACCCCGTCGCCGGGCCGTTCTTCAACCTGTCTGTTCCTGAATCCACCGGTGTCGTCGCGCTCGTTGCGCCATCCACCGCGGGCTCGTCGCTGCTCGGGCTCGTCTCGTCAATCGCCCCAGCGTTGACAACCGGAAACGCCGTGGTTGTGCTCGCGAGCGAACTGGCACCGTGTGCGGCGATGACGTTCGCCGAAGTTCTCGCCACAAGCGATGTCCCTGGCGGAGTCGTCAACATCCTCACCGGGTCAGTCGTCGAGGTCGCGCCGTGGTTGGCATCGCACTCCGACGTCAACGCCATCGATCTGACCGGGGCGGCCCGCGAGATAGCGGTCGAATGCGAACGGGCGGCGGCGGAAACGCTCATGCGCGTGGTGCGTCCGGGAACATTCGGGCCAACCGAATCCGCGTTCAATCGAATCGCCGCGTTCGTCGAGACGAAGACCGTCTGGCACACGAAGTCGCTTGCCTAAGGGCATCCGCCCGAACCCCGCTGGTACCCTCCAAAGGTGATGAGCGGAATCCTTCTCGTCGACAAGCCCCCGGGTCCGTCGAGTCACGGAGTCGTGTCGGCGGCACGGAAAGCGCTCGACACGCGCAAGATCGGTCACGCAGGGACGCTCGACCCGATGGCGACGGGACTGTTGGTTCTCGGCGTCGGAACATCGACGAGACTTCTGACCTACCTGGTCGGTGCGGACAAAACCTACACCGCGACAATTCGATTGGGGTCGGCGACGGTCACTGACGATGCCGAGGGTGCCATCATTTTTACCGCTGACGATGCGGCCCTGAACACGATCACCGACGCCGATATTCAGCGCGAGATCACCTCACTGACGGGGGTGATTGAGCAGCGCCCATCGGCTGTGTCGGCAATCAAGGTGGACGGTCAGCGGGCGTACAGCTTGGTTCGGGCGGGGGACGATGTTGTTCTCGATGCCCGTACCGTCACTGTCTCACGGTTCGAATTCCACGCCATCCGTCGAACCCTCTGCGCCATCGACGTCGACGTGACGGTTGATTGTTCGTCGGGCACCTACATTCGAGCGCTCGCCCGAGACATCGGGTCCGCGCTCGGTTGCGGGGGACACCTCACGGCGCTGCGGCGCACTCGGGTTGGGTCGCTGTCGGTCGAGGACGCCTGTTTGGTTGACGACATTTCGGCCGCGCAACTCATTCCCGCCACCCGAATCGCCAGTGACCTCTTTCCCGTGTTGGCGGTGACCGATGCCGAGGCGATTGACATTGGTCACGGCAAAAAGGTGGCGACAACAAATACCGATGCGCCTCTCGTTGCGGTCGTTCACGGTGACCGTCTCATCGCGATCGCGACGGTGTCGAAGGGCGTCGCTCGAGTCGTGACAGGCTTTCCACATGATTGAGTGGCTCACGATCGTGAGTGCCGTGTATGCCGTCGCCTCGGGGTTGATCTCGGTCGTCTCGGGAATTCGCGGAACTCCTCCGCGGGACCTCACTGTTCTCGCCACCCTGTCGGTGGCCGTCGTGCTTGTCGTTATCCTCGTTGTCGCAATCGTCCAACCGCTCGTGGGGAACCCGCCCGGCGGCGACGCGCTCGAGTTTTGGTTGTACCTCGTGACCGCGCTCGCGATGACCATCGGTGTCACGTTGTGGGCGCTGGTTGACCGCACCCGATTCGCGACGATCGCCATGGGCGTCGTGTCTCTCGCCATCGCGGTCATGATCGTTCGCATGTCAATCATTTGGACCGGGGCGTAGTGGCGTCTCTTCCGCGAGGTGAGGTCGCGCCTCGCGACGGCTCAATCCCGTCGGTCGGCCTCCCCGAGACGCCGTTTGGCGTCTATCTGCACATTCCGTTTTGCACCGTTCGATGCGGATATTGCGACTTCAACACCTACACGGCGACGGAATTGCGCGGCGTGACCAGACAGTCGTTCGTGGAGGACCTCCTCGCCGAAATCGCCTTCGCCGAACGCGTGTTAGCCGACAACGGGTCACCACGTCGTCCAGCGGGAACGGTGTTCATCGGGGGAGGCACCCCGACGCTTTTGCCCGAGGGCGACATCGCCCGCGTGCTCGACGCGGTGCGCGCGTCGTTCGGGATCGCGCATGGCGCCGAGGTCACGATCGAAGCGAACCCCGACACGGTGACCCGCGAGTCCCTTCGCGCATTTGCGGACGCGGGCGTCACCCGAGTTTCGGTCGGAATGCAATCGGCGGTTCCCCGCGTTCTCTCCATCCTCGACCGCACCCACGAGCCCGCGTCGGTCGGCACCGCCGTCGCGTGGGCGAAAGAGGCAGGTCTACAGACCTCGGTGGATCTCATCTATGGAACGCCAGGCGAAACTCTGGACGAATGGCGAGCTAGTCTCTCCGCCGCCATCGCGCTCGAAACCGACCATATCTCGGCCTATTCGCTCATCGTCGAGGAGGGCACGGCTCTTGAGCGACGTATTCGCCGCGGCGAACTTGAACCCATTGACGACGACACTCACGCTGACATGTACGAGATGGCTGATGCGTTACTCACCGAGGCGGGATTTGACTGGTACGAAGTGAGCAACTGGTCTCGCGCTGCTGACGCGCGGTCACGTCACAACCTGTCGTACTGGCAGGGGACGGATTGGTGGGGGTTCGGACCGGGGGCGCACAGCCACCTCAACGGTGTCCGGTGGTGGAACGTCAAGCATCCCGCGGCGTACGCCGAGCGAATCGCAGCCGGCGAATCACCTGCTCTCGAGCGCGAGATTCTCGACGCCGATCAGCGCGCCGACGAAGTTGTGCTTCTTGGGCTTCGCGTTCGCGATGGTATCGCACTCGCCGGGCTCACGCCAACCGGCCGCAAGGCGGTAGCCGGGCTCATCGCCGACGGACTCGTCGAGGGCCCTCAGGCCATCGCCGGTCGACTCGTGCTCACGTCCCGCGGGAGGTTGCTCGCTGACTTTGTCGTTCGAACGCTGTTATCCGACTAGGCAACGATGCGGAACGCGAAGGGGTAGCGGTAACGCTCACCCTTATTCGCGGCTTGGAAACCGAGGAACGCCCACCAGATGCTCACGGCCCAGATCCCGAGTGCTACAAGCCCGCCGACGACGCCCCAAATAAAGAACAGAACGAACCCCAAGATGCCGTTGGCGATGTGCGCGAGGACGACCGTGATCTGAAAATTCAGTGCTTCTTTCGCGTTGCTGTCGACCTGCGCTTCGCGAGACGAGTTAGTTAACCAGATAATGAGTGGCGCGACGAAACTCGTGAGGATTCCCAAAATGTGGGCCAACCCAGCGAGTTGATTAGCTTGACCAGATGACTTAGACGTTGCCATGGAGTGCTCCTTGGTTGTTCGTCGCACGGCGGATACCGCGCGTACTATTGAGGTATTAGCAATCTACACGCGAGAGTGCCAAATAGGGAGGTGTCGATGGTTTCGCAACGTGCGTTGGAGGTTCTGCGCGTCATCGTCGAGGACTATGTTGACTCGCGGGAACCGGTTGGTTCCAAGGCAATTGTGGAACGTCACGATTTCGGTGTCTCCGCCGCCACGATTCGCAACGACATGGCGATTTTGGAAGAGGCTAACCTCATTCATGCGCCGCACACGTCGGCCGGGCGAGTACCGACGGATCTCGGGTATCGCCGTTTCGTCGATTCCCTGAGTGACATTCGACCGTTGACCGTTCAGCAGGTCGG
>JBEGPO010000094.1:0-9605 GCA_041181465.1 Actinomycetota bacterium
GGAACGCCGGGTTCAACAGGAATCCGACGAACGCGAGTGCGGCGATCAGTGCGGCGACTGATGCCCCACCGACACCCCACGGCGAGCGATACGGACGCTCGAGCTTGGGGTACTTGACACGCAGGATGATGAACGACAGCATTTGCATGATGTACGCCAACATGGCGCCCCACACAGCGATGTTCAGGATGATCGCACCAGCGACGGTTCCCATTCCCTCTGGGTCGTTCGCGACAGCCCAGTCGAGGTAAACGAGAGCGACGAGACCGATGAGGCCACCGACTGCGAGTGCGAGCCACGGAGTCTTGTTCTTGCCCGTGACGGACAGTCCCTTGAAGTAGTAGCCAGCGCGCGACAGCGAGTACATGTTGCGGCCGTAGGCGAACATGATTCCCTGGAGCGATGCGAGCAGACCGATCAGCGCGAAGATACCGAGAACGGCAGCCCAACCGTCACCCAGAACGGCACGGAAGCCGTCGAGGAGGGGTTCGCCCGCAGCACCCGTTGCCTCAGCACCGAGGATTCCGGTGTTGATGAACATGACGAGAAGGCCGGTGACGATGAGGGTTCCACGTGCCCAGAAACCGGCGCGAGGGATGTCCTTCGACGGATTGTGGGCTTCTTCAGCAGCGAGGGGGAGTTCTTCGATTCCGAGGAACAGCCACACACCGAAGGGGATTGCGAAGAGAATGCCCATGAAGCCGTTGGGCAGGAACCAGCTCGAACCAGCAGCAGCGGGGTCGGCGGGGATGTTCCACAGGCTTGACCAGTCGATCTGACCCGACGCGAGAATAATCACCGAGAAGAGCACGATGATCGCAAGCGAGATGATCGACACAACGATTGAGAACTTGAACGAGATGGCCGAACCAAGGGAGTTAAGACCGACGAACGCCGCGTAGAGCACGACGTACCAGATCCACATGTTTCCGGTGAGGTCGAGGCTCAGAAGTTCAGCCGTCACGCCGTTGAGGTAGGCCGCCGAGAAGAACACGACGACCGCGGTCGTTGCGACGTACTCGATGGTCTCGGCGAGACCAGTGACGAATCCACCCCACGGTCCCATCGCTTTTCGGGGGAATGAGTAAGCGCCGCCCGAGTGGGGCATTGCGGCCGACATTTCACCGATGGCGAACATGAGTCCGTAGTACATGACCACGAGGATGAGGAAGGCGACGAGCAGGCCACCGAAACCACCGGCTGCGACGCCGAAGTTCCAGCCCGAGAAGTCACCCGAGATAACCGCGGCGATGGCGAGACCCCAGAGGCCCCACACGCCGGCGGATCGAGTTAGCTGGCGCTTCTCGAAATAGTCCTTGCTTTGCTCGGTGTAGGAAACTCCCGAGACTTTCAATTTGTCAGACATACGACTTTGTAGTCCTTTCCCGTCGCGGGAACTTTCGCACCCACGACATTGTGTTGGCTAGGTAATTGTGAGCATAGAGGACATGTCACTCGAAAATCCAACCTTTAGCGGAAAATTTTTTGTGTTGTTGATTTACGGCGCTAATGACGGCGGGTTGTCCAGTCCGCGGAAAATGGCAGGTAAGTTGACAAACACCCCTCACCTGGTGTTTTCTAAAGGTGACGATTCCGACCTCAACGAAGAGGAAACACACCATGGCTCAACGAACCGGCATGCTCACTGTCCCTGAACTGCAGAAACTTGTGGACAGCGGCGACATCGACACGGTCATCATCTCGTTCACTGACATGCAGGGCCGACTCGTCGGCAAGAGAATGTCGGCGAGACTTTTTGTCGAAGACGCCATTGAACACGGTGCCGAATGCTGCAACTACCTGCTCGCCGTCGACGTTGAGAACAACACGGTGCCTGGTTACGAATTCTCCTCGTGGGAAAAGGGCTATAACGACATGGCGATGATCCCGGACATGTCGACCCTGCGTCTCGTTCCGTGGATCCCGCACACCGCGATGGTGATCGCCGATCTTCAGACAACCGACCACGTGCCGGTGCCGATCGCCCCCCGATCGCTTCTCAATGCGCAGATCGATCGCCTCGCGAAGATGGACCTGGTCCCCTACGTCGGTACCGAGCTCGAATTCATTGTGTTTGACGATTCGTTCCGCGACGCGTGGGCTAAGGGGTACGACAACCTGCGACCGTCCACCGATTACAACGTCGACTACGACCTCCTTGCGAGTAACCGGGTCGAGCCGTTGCTCCACGACATTCGGGTCAGCATGGACAAGGCAGGTTTGTATTGCGAAGGCGTCAAGGGCGAATGTAACCTCGGTCAACAAGAAATCGCGTTCCGATACGACACCGCGTTGATCACGTGTGATAACCATTCCGTTTACAAGAGCGGCGCCAAGATGATTGCCGACAACCACGGTAAGTCGCTGACGTTCATGGCCAAGTTCAATGAGCGCGAAGGCAACTCGTGCCACATCCACATCTCGTTCCGCGATTCGAAAGGCAACGCCGTATTCGCCGACAAAAACGGCGAGAGCGGAATGTCGGATATGTTCCGCCACTTCCTCGCCGGGCAGATTGCGCTCATGCGCGAGTTCACGCTCTTGTTTGCCCCCAACATCAACTCGTACAAGCGGTTTGCTTTCGGCTCGTTTGCGCCGACCGCTATCGCGTGGGGACACGACAATCGAACGCTCTCGCTGCGCGTCGTCGGTCACGGTCACGGAATGCGCGTCGAGCACCGCGTCCCCGGTGGTGACGTGAACCAGTACCTCGCCGTCGCGGGTCTCATCGCTGCGGGTATCCACGGCATTGAGAACAAGTTGGAACTCGAAGACCAGACGCGTGGAAACGGATACGAGGCCGACAAGCCCCATGTGCCGACGACACTGCACGAAGCCGCCGACCTGTTCGAGAACAGTAAAGCGGCTCGCGCGATCTTTGGTGACGAGGTCGTCAACCACCTCGTCAACGCCGCCCGCATCGAAATTCGCGCGTTCGACAGCGCCATCACCGATTGGGAGCGTGTTCGCGGTTTTGAGCGCCTCTAGTCAACCCGTCATCGGCGTCACGACGTACCGTCAACAAGCGAAGACGGGCGTGTGGGATGTCGATGCGGCGTTCCTGCATTCGGGTTACATCGAGAGCGTCGCGCGTGCCGGAGGTATTGCGGTGTTGTTGCCTCCGCAACCCGCATCCTCAGCCATCGCGGATCGCGTCCTTGATGGGCTCGACGGGCTCGTGTTCGCAGGTGGACGGGATATCAACACCGAACGATATAACCAGGAACCGGGCGAACACACCGACCAGCCCGATCTGCGCCGAGACGAGTGGGAGTTTGAGCTGGTGAACGCGGCCCTTCGTCGCGAAATGCCGGTGCTCTTCATTTGCAGGGGTGCTCAGGTTCTCAATGTCTATCGCGGGGGCACTTTGTTCCAACACCTTCCGGATGTCATTGGAAAGAACGACTACCAGCGTGGAGAGGCACTTCTGACCGAGATGGAGATGACAGTGTCACCGGGTTCGACGCTTGAGTCCATAGTCGGGTCGTCGGTGACCGGGATGGTTTATCACCACCAAGCAATCGATGCGGTCGGTTCTGGACTGACGGTGTCGGCCCGAAGTGCCGATGACGTCATTGAAGCGATCGAGATTGATGATTATCCGTTCGGTGTCGGGGTCCAGTGGCACCCCGAGGTCACGTCAGAAAAGGATGGACGACTTTTCGACGCGCTCACATCCGCAGCGCGCACACAGAGGAGCAACGCATGAGTTACACGATCATCAATCCCGCCACCGGCGACGAGATGGAGACGGTCGAACACGTCACCGTTGACGAAACCGACGACGCGATTGCACGCGCCGGGCAGGCCCAGCGGAAGTGGGCGGCTCTCGCCCCCGCTGAGCGAGCGGAGGCTCTTCGCGCATTCGCTCGGACGGTCGAAGCCGACATCGAAAACCTCGCCCAGATCGAGGTCCGCAATTCGGGTCACCCCATCGGCCAGGCCCGATGGGAAGCGACGCACGTGCGCAACGTGCTCGACTACTACTCGGCTGCCCCGGAACGCATGCTGGGCAAGCAGATTCCCGTCGCTGGCGGGATCGACATCACCTTCAACGAGCCTCTCGGGGTCGTCGGAATCATCACTCCGTGGACCTTCCCGATGACTATCGCATCGTGGGGGTTCGTTCCGGCGCTCGCCGCGGGAAACGCCGTCGTTCTCAAACCGGCGGAATGGACGCCATTGTCGAGCCTTCGACTTGCAGAACTGGGCCGTGACGCCGGTTTGCCGGACGGACTGTTCCAGGTGCTGGCCGGAAAGGGAAGCGTCGTCGGAGAACGGTTCATCACGAATCCCGATGTACGCAAGATCGTATTCACGGGATCGACCGAGGTGGGCAAGAGCGTCATGCGCGGCGCTGCCGATCAGATCAAACGAGTGACCCTGGAACTCGGCGGCAAGAGTGCGAACATCGTTTTTGCCGACGCCGATGTCGACAAGGCGGCCGCGACAGCACCGTATTCGGTGTTCGAAAACGCCGGCCAGGATTGCTGTGCGCGCAGCCGCATCCTCGTTCAGAAGTCGATCCTCGATGAGTTCATGGAGAAGTTCGAAACCGCGGTCAAAGGGGTCGTCGTCGGCGACCCGACGAAAGACGCGACCGAGGTCGGCCCGCTTGTTCACGCGAAACACCTGGAATCGGTCAGTGCCTACTTGGACAAAGCCGACATCGCTTTCCGCGGAAGCGCGCCGGAGGGGCCGGGCAACTGGTTCGCTCCGACCGTGGCCCTGTCCCGCGGGCTTGATGACCCGTGCATGACCGACGAAATCTTTGGTCCGATCGTCACTGTGCACGCGTTCGACGACGAGGCCGACGCAATTGCCATCTCGAACGCTACGGAATTCGGGCTCTCTGGGTCGATTTGGACCCGTGATGTAGGGCGCGCCATCCGCGTCTCACGAGCGGTCGAGAGCGGCAACCTCTCGGTCAACTCGCACTCGTCCGTTCGGTACAACACGCCGTTCGGCGGATTCAAGCAGTCGGGACTCGGACGCGAACTCGGCCCCGACGCACCCCTTCACTTCACGGAAGAAAAGAATGTTTTCATCCCAGCGGACTAATCCCGGAAAGGAACAACCATGTCCATTGAAAAAATCGATCTCACCCAACGCCTGAAAGGCAAGGTCGCGGTCATCACCGGCGGCGCGAGCGGAATCGGTCTTGCGACCGCTAAGCGCATGCGTGCCGAAGGTGCAATCATCGTCATCGGCGACATGGACCCGAAATCGGGAACAGCGGCAGCCGAGGAACTTGAGGGCACGTTCATCCAGGTCAATGTTGCCGACGAGGACCAGGTCAACCACCTGTTTGACGAGACGGTTCGCCTGCACGGCCGAGTCGACATCGCATTCAACAACGCCGGAATCTCGCCGCCCGATGATGACTCGATCGAAACGACCGAACTACCCGCATGGCAGAAGGTTCAGGACGTGAACCTCAAGAGCGTGTACCTGTGCTGTCGCGCGGTGCTTCGGCACATGACCAAACAGGGAAGCGGATCGGTCATCAACACCGCGTCCTTCGTTGCGGTCTTGGGAAGCGCCACGAGCCAGATTTCGTACACCGCGAGCAAGGGTGGCGTTCTCGCCATGAGCCGTGAACTCGGCGTTCAGTTCGCTCGCCAAGGAATCCGTGTCAACGCGCTCTGCCCCGGACCTGTCAATACGCCGTTGTTGCAGGAGCTGTTTGCCAAGGACCCCGAGCGAGCTCAGCGTCGACTCGTCCACATACCCGTCGGACGTTTCGCTCGGCCGGAAGAACTCGCGGCGGCCGTGGCGTTCCTCGCGAGCGACGACGCGTCGTTCATCACTGGCTCGACGTTCCTCGTCGATGGGGGAATTTCGGGCGCCTACGTCACTCCGGTCTAACCGAGATGGATTTCGACCTCTCGCAGAATGATTCGGTGGCGGCGGTCGGTTTCGACCGATCGCTGCTCCTCAAACCCATTCGCGGGGGGAACACCTACGAAGAGACGGTCGAACGAATCCTCCAGACGATTCGCCTCGGGTTGATTCACCCCGGTGAACAGCTGCCGCCCGAGCGCGAACTCGCCACGATGCTCGAAATCTCACGCGACACCGTTCGGGACGCGATTGCGTCATTGTCGGAAGCGGGCTATCTATCGATACGGCGCGGTCGATACGGTGGCACGTTCGTCGCCGACACGATTCCCGCCGGACCCATTGTCATCGGGCGGGACGGGGACGTCATCGAACGACAGCACTTCACCGTGTCGGACATTCATGACGTTCTCGTGCTGCGCGCCGTGCTCGAGCCGGGAGCGGCGTATCAGGCGGCGATGGGTAATCTCACCGGGGAAGCGAGAGAACGCTTGTGGTCGGTGCATCAGGAAACGGCCAGCGCGACGGTCGAGGATTACCGGCGTCTCGATTCTCGTTTGCACCTGCAGATAGCCGAAATGGCGGGATCGAATTCCTTGGTCACCCAGATCGCTCAATCCCGAGTGAAGGTCAACGAACTGCTCGACGAGATTCCGCTACTGCCGCCCAACATCGCGCACTCGAACGAACAACATGAAACCATCGTTATGGCGATTCTTTCGGGGCGACCCGATGACGCCGAGGCCGCGATGCGCGCGCACCTCGAGGGGTCGGCATCGTTGTTGCGCGGGTTCCTGACTTAGTTCTTCGCCGAATCAATCTGATCGTCTTCAACGTCCGAATCGATGTCGGTGGTGGGTTTTTCGACACGGCGTTGAATGTCACTCGCGATGCGCTGGCGCAGCCCACCGAGAAGAAGCACAGAAAGAGCGAAGGAAATCAAGGTCGCAAAGATGGCTCCCCAAATCCACCCTGTTCCGACGAGGAGGAGGATGACGAGTGATGCAGCGAAAAACCCGAGACGGGCGAGTGTGTAGGTGATCCACGGGCTCATCACTACATCGTATGCGCCCGCCGACCGCGCCTAGAATGAAGAAATGCTCGCTCGCGTTCTCTTAGTCGGCTCTTTCCTGATTGCCGCTGTCATTGTGTACGCGATAGTCGATGTGGCGACGACGCCGGCTTCTCGCATTCGCGGACTGCCGAAACCGCTCTGGTTTGTCGTCGTCGTTCTGGTACCCCTCGTTGGCGCGCTCCTCTGGTTCATCGTGGGCAAGGGTCGTCGCGGTTCCTCGACAAAACCCGCGGCACCCACCGACATCGTTGACCTTGGCCCGACGAGCGGCCCGTTCTCGACCGAATCGGTTGATGACCGCATCGCCCGACTCGAAGAGGAACTTCGCCGACTTGACGAGGAGGGTGAAAACCCGCCCAAGGACGCGGCGTGACGTCGGACGCGTCCGCCGTGTCCAACGCGACGAACTGGTCGCTCGCTTTTCTTCGCACGCTCATTGAAAACGGAGTGACCGACGTCGTGGTGTGTCCGGGGTCGCGATCGCAATCACTCGCGTTGCTCGCTGCTGAATTAGCCGAGCGCGGGTTGCTCACGCTTCATGTTGTGCTTGACGAGCGGGCGGCCGGCTTCCTCGCGCTCGGGCTGTCACTCGAATCGGGGCGTCCCGCGGTTGTCGTGACAACGTCCGGAAGCAGCGTGGCCAACCTTCACCCCGCGGTCGTTGAGGCGTTCCACCAAGGCACCCCCCTACTACTGGTCACCGCTGACCGCCCGGCTTCGGTGCGCGCCCAGGGCGGGGGACAAACCACCTTCCACGTCGGAATGTTTGCGGCCGCAGCCAGAGCGACGTTCGACGTTCCCCCCGCCGAAAGCCCGGTCGACGCCGAAATGGGCGGTGCGACCGTTGCGTTCGAGGCGCTGACCGTTGCACTCCGCGAACGCGGACCTGTTCACGTGAACCCCCAATTCGTCGAACCTCTTTCGTCGGAGCTACCGGAGAGCTATCTCGAGAAAATCCTTCCCGGTGAACTTCTCGTCGTCGAACGCGAGTCGGTCGCGGTGACCGTCGACGCCGCGGTCGGTGTGGTCGTTGTTGCGGGACTCGGCGCCGGTATTCAAGCCGAAAAATGGGCGCGCGAACTGGGCGCTCCGTTGTTTGCCGAAATCGAGAGCGGGTCGCACTTCGGACCGCACCTCGTGACGGACTATCGAGCCATCGCGGTGAGCCCGGAGTTCACCGACGCCGTCCATACGGTTGTGGTCGTGGGTCGCCCAACCCTGGCGAACGTCATCGACCAGTTGTGCACGCGGGAGGACGTTGACGTCATTGTGGTTCAGGTCGGCGAGGGTGTCCCCTATCGGCCTACCGAACGAGTCCGTCTAGTCGACGAGATTGTCGTGACCGGAACCGGTGACGACATCGCCCGCGAGTGGGCCATCCCGTGGGCTCGGCGATCGCGAATCTCGCTCGACGCGCAGCACCCTGAACCCGCGGCGGATGTTGACGGCAGCCTCGTAGACGATCACGCCGCGCGGTCAGCCTTCGCGCGACGGGAAATGGAAATTCAGCGAGAGCCCGTGACGAGTGACCTGATCGTGCGATTGGTGTGGGATGCCACCTGGCCTCACGACCGGTTGGTTTTCGGCGCCTCGTCCATTATCCGGATTGCCGACTCGGTATTGCCCGGAAAGCCGATTCGGGTTCACTCCAACCGCGGTCTTGCGGGAATTGATGGAACGATTGCCACCGCTCAGGGGATTGCCTCGGCATCTCGTCGGTCGGCTGGCCCAGTCGGGGTCACACGCCTTGTGCTGGGGGATCTCGCCGCCGCCTACGATTCGAGTTCCCTCGCGTTGATCACGGGGCCGATACAAATAATCGTCTGTAACAACAACGGCGGGCGAATCTTTGAGGGGCTCGCCGTCAAGGCAACCGCGAATCCGGCCCACTTTGAGTCCGTCATGCTCACGCCTCAACACGTCAACTTTGAGGCGCTCGCCGCGGCGTATGGAATCGCTTATCGCCGAGTCGAAACTCGCGGCCAGTTGTCGTCTGCATTGACGGAAACGGCCGAGCCGATCCTCATCGAGGCCGTTCTGCTGGGCGGCTAGAGCGTCAGGGCTTCTCGGATCGGCCGGAACTTGAGTTCCGTTTCGGCATATTCCGACTCTGGGTCGGACCCTACAATGATTCCCGCGCCGGCATGCGCGACGATATCGGTCTCGCGCCACTGCGCGCACCGAAGCGCGATTGCCCATTCGCCGTTCCCTGCGCCGTCCACCCAACCCACGGGACCGGCGTAACGTCCGCGGGGGATCGCTTCGATGTCCGCGATTGTGGTCAGCGCGCGGTCGGTTGGAACCCCCGCGACTGCAGCGGTGGGGTGCACCGAGTCGATGATGTCGAGAACTGACGTTCGGGTTCGCAGAATGCCCTCGATGTCGCTGGCCAGATGCCAGACGTTCGACAATCGAAGGGCGAATGGTGTCGACGCACCGACGATTGACCGGCAGTGCGGAGCGAGAGCCGTGAGAACTGACTGCATCGCATACTCGTGTTCGTCCCGGTCCTTTGTGCTATCCGCTAGGTGAGAAGCCGCGCGGGCATCGGATTGAGGGTCGACCCCACGCGCGGCACTACCCGCGAGAACACGCGTCTGGACGCGACGGTCGTGAACGCGAACGAGCGTCTCGGGTGACGCTCCCCACAGACCTTCCACCGCAAAAATGTGACAGTCGGGATAACTCG
>JBEGPO010000095.1:0-5097 GCA_041181465.1 Actinomycetota bacterium
GGCGTCGTTGATGTCCTTGACGGCGAGTGCTACACCGGCTTCTTCGGGGGGTCCGAGGAATGCCAGGCTTCCAGTTTGAGGAAGAGCAGTACCGATCTTGAGGGTCAGGTCGCCGACGGGGTCAACAGCACCATCGGTGCCTGCTGCACAGCCGCTCAGCACGAGTGCTGAGGTACCGAGCATAGCGAGACCACCGAGAAGCGATGCGACCTTACGGGAGGCCGAAGCCTTCGCAAATGCGCCCATTTTTCTCCTTGATTTTTCCATGGAACAACGAATCGGACGATTCGCCGCTTGCGTATACGCTATCTATGCTTTGGGGTAAATGCAAAATCGAAGTAACAGCGGGTAACGCTTAAATCCTGACAGTTCTGCTCGCCGCACCTTGTACGCACAGATTTCAGGCAGGACGACGTCGATTTCGTTGTGCCATGTCAATCATGAGCGCAAGCAGACCAACCCACACCAGCGCAAAACCAATAAGTCGGACGGGGGGCATCGGCTCATGCATCACAAAAACCCCGATGGTGAACTGCAACGTCGGCGCGACGTACTGCATAAATCCCATCCACGACAGTGGGACCCGCGATGATGCAAACCCGAAGAGCAAGAGCGGGATTGCGGTGACGGGGCCGAGCGCAATGAGAAGGAGCGTGTTGGCCGGATCGTGCGCGCCGAAGTCGAGCGTGCCAGCTGCCATTTCGATTGACACGAAAATCACCGCAACGGGAACAAGCCACATCGTCTCGAAGGTCAAGCTCTGAGTCGCATTGAGAATTCCGCCGATGCGGTTCTTCACGAGTCCGTAAATCCCGAACGAACCCGCCAGGATGAACGAGAGCCACGGAACCTGGCCGTAACCCACGATCAGGATGATGACGGCAATCGCCGCGAGGGACATCGACACCCACTGCAGTGGGCGAAGTTTCTCACCAAGCACGAGGACGCCCAACAGGATCGTCACGAGCGGGTTGATGAAGTAACCCAGTGACCCTTCGACTATGCGTCCGGTTAGGTTTGCGATGATGTAGAACTGCCAATTCACGTAAATGAGCACGCCGGCGGCGATTGTATAAAGCACAATTTTTCTGTTGCGCAGCAGGGCCACGGTTGCCCTGAACTGCTTCGTCACGACGAGGATGCCCACACAAAAGAGCATCGACCACAAGATCCGCCACGACACAATTTCCCAAGGGCCGGTGCTTCCAAGAATGACGAAGTACAGCGGCAGGAATCCCCACAGAAAATAGGAACCGAGTCCGGCTACAACGCCGCTGGTCCGGGTGGGAGTGCTCACTGTTTCACCCTACTCGCGAACGCGAAAGGCCCCCGCGACGAACGCAGGGGCCTTTCGCGGGATTAGTTAGCGCTTAACGATCGCAAGCACGTCGCGAGCCGAGAGCACGAGGTACTCGACCCCGTCGTACTTGATTTCGGTTCCGCCGTACTTCGAGTACAGGACGACGTCGCCGACGGCGACATCGATGGGAACGCGATTTCCGTTGTCATCGATGCGGCCGGGGCCGACTGCGACAACTTCGCCCTCTTGGGGTTTTTCCTTGGCCGAATCAGGAATGACAATTCCCGACGATGTGACCTGCTCAGCAGCGAGCTGCTGAATGACAATGCGATCTTCGAGCGGCTTGATAGCGACCGACACGGTTGACCTCTTCCTTTGTGGACGATGTGAGCGCACGGTAGCGTGCAGTCTCTAGTTTACCGCGCGAGTTAGCACTCTCCAAACGCGAGTGCCAATGTGAGTAACTGCGAGAATGATCACATGGACCGCGCGGATGCCGAATTGCTGCTTACCGGTGAGGCATTGACGTTACTCGCCGGTCTCCCGCCCTACCGGGCGACCGACAACGTGGTTCGCGCCGTGTCCGCGCTGCGTGACCAAGGCGTCTCGCCCGAGATGACTCGCGTCGTTCTCCGACAGCGCAGACTTCGAGCACAAGCGAAGGCGAAATTCGGCGATTTTGCCGCGCGCATGTTCTTCACCGAAAACGGATTGCAGCAAGCGACCCGATTGGACGTCGCCGCCCACCACGCCGCGCGTTTTCGCGCCCTCGGCAATATCACCGTCGGCGACCTGGGATGCGGGATCGGAGGCGACGCGCTGGCCATCGCCGGCCTTGGAATCAACGTCGTCGCAATCGATCGCGACGAGTCCACCGCCGCCATCGCGACCTACAACCTAGCTCCGTTCGACAATGCGAGCGTCGAACAGGGTGACGCCGAGAGCGTCGACCTCTCACGATTCGGTGCATTGTGGTTCGACCCTGCTCGTCGCACACAAGACAAACGGCTGTCGAATCCCGCTGATTGGTCTCCCTCACTCGAGTGGGTCTTCGACGTGGCGAAGCGGATCCCCAGCGGAATCAAATTATCGCCCGCCATCGCCCACGAACTGTTGCCCGATGGCGCCGAGGCGCAGTGGGTCGAGGATTCTGGCGACACGGTCGAATGTGTCGTATGGACCGGCGCACTCGCCCGGCCAAACGTCGCTCGAAGCGCGTTGATTTTAGGAGCGGATTCCGCCGAGCTCACGGCCAGTGAACCTGATGCCAGGGTCGAGGTCGGCGAGGTTGGTGCATATGTTTACGACCCGAGCGGTGCCGTCATCCGCGCCCAACTGCTGGGGACTCTCGCGCGACAACTCGGTGCCAACACCATTGCCTCGTCGATTGCGTATCTGTCGAGCAATCAACTCATTCACACCCCTTTTGCCCAAGTGTTCAAGGTCTTAGACATCGTGCCGCTCGACATTCGTGCGATCACGCAGTATTGCCGTAACGCCGGAATTGGCACGCTCGAAATCAAAAAACGCGGAGTTGACATCGACCCCGCAACATTCCGAACAAAATTAAAGTTAAAGGGTTCTGGGTCAGCGACATTGATTCTGACCCGAGCGGGTGACGGTCGCGTCGCGATTGTGGCCGAACGGGTTCGCTAGACGCGAACGGTTTCGACGGGCAGTGTCGAATCCACCGGAAAGTCCAGGCCCGACGGTACAACCCCTCGCGCAACAAGGTGCGCTCCTAGGGCAGCAATCATCGCGCCGTTGTCGGTGCAGAGGTTCAGGGGCGGAACGCGAAGTTCGATGCCGTTCTCTGCACAGCGCTCGGCGGCCAGCGCGCGAATTCGGGCATTAGCTGCGACCCCTCCGCCCAAGAGCAATCGACTGACCCCGTGTTCGAGACAGGCGGCGACCGCCTTTTTCGTCAACACATCGGCAACGGATTCGCGGAAACTCGCAGCGACATCCGCAATTGAGGGTTTTTCGGTCGTCTCGACATACCGAGCGACGGCGGTCTTGAGCCCAGAGAACGAAAAGTCGTACCGGTGGTTGATGAGGTCCTTCGGTAACGTCAGTCCGCGCGGGAAGCGAATCGCGGTGGGATCACCGTCGGTCGCAACCCGATCGATATGCGGGCCACCCGGGTATGGCAGTTTCAGAAGCCGTGCGACCTTGTCGAACGCCTCGCCGGCCGCATCGTCGATGGTTTCACCCAATAGGACGACATCCGACACGAGGTCTCGAACGAGCAATAGTGACGTATGCCCGCCGCTCACCAAGAGCGCAACCGTGGGTAGTTCGATTGCACCGCCGTCCTCACGCAGGACGTCCGCTCCGACGTGGCCCACCAAGTGATTGACTCCGTAGAGCGGTTTACCGAGAGCCACCGCGAGTGCCTTCGCGGCTCCGACTCCGACCATGAGCGCTCCCGCCAACCCGGGCCCGGCCGCGACGGCGATTGCGTCGAGATCCTCGAGGCGGATGTTGGCTTCCGCGACAGCCGCCTCGATTGTTCCCCGCATCGCTTCGAGATGAGCCCTGGCCGCGATTTCTGGGACGACACCGCCAAAGACGGCGTGCTCGTCCATGCTCGAGGCGATGACGTTCGCCAGTAGCGTCGTGCCGCGAACGATACCAACCCCGGTTTCGTCGCAACTCGATTCAATTCCAAGGACGAGTGGTCCGTTCACGCGGACACCTCCTTGCGCATCACAAGCGCATCGACACCAGCCGGCTGGTAATACTTGGCGCGCGTCGCGATCACCACGAAGCCACGCGAGGCGTAAAGCGACTGGGCAACAGTATTGTCATCACGAACCTCGAGCATGATTGCCGATGCCCCCTGGTCGACGGACCACGCAACGAGATTGTCCAACAGCTCGGCACCGATACCGCGTCCTCGGTGCGACTCGACGACGGCGATGTTGTGAATGTCCGCGACATCGTTACTGGTCAGATACTGAGCGATCGCATATCCGACCACCCGCGCCTCGTCGTCGGCAACCACGAAACGCGCGTAAGGGCTGTGCAGATCGTCGTCGAATTTATTCAGTGGCCACGCGTCATCGGGAAAAAGAACCTGCTCCAGTCCGTGGATCGTCGTGAGGTCGGCCGCAGTAGCGAGTCGAATCATCAACCGCTCACCCGCTTCGGTCCGCTGTTGGGCGTTGCGTCGGGGGCACGAAGGTAGAGCGGGCGCAGGCTCGACAGGTCGTCGCCGCGGTCGAGTCGATTTTGAGCCGCGGTCGCGAGAAGTGCAGCCGATATCAGCTCGGCTCTGACCTCGGGAAACGTGTCGAGGTCAACGTCGTTCGCGAGCGTCGCTTCCGTCGTGAGCTGTGGACCGTCGATCGCAACACCATCGCGGTAGGTCGTCCACGCCAATTCGCGTCGACGGACATCCGACACCACGGTGCACGCACTTCGACCGACCGCTACCGCGTCATGACTGGGGAGACCATAGATGGGGATCCCGCGACCAACCGCAAAGGCTATTCCCGCCGCGATGCCCACCCGCAGTCCGGTGAACGGTCCGGGTCCAATACCTGTCACAACGACGGTCACCTCCGACGGGGACACTCCTGCATCAGTCAAGACACGGTCGATGAACACCCCAATGTGTTCAGCGTGGCTGCGCGTGTCCGCAGTGGTGGCCTCGGCAATGATTCCGTCGCCAACCAGCGCCACGCTCGTGCCGGCCGAGGTATCAATCGCCAGAATCACGCGTGCTCGTTTCGTCCAAGCGCATCCGCCAATTCGTTTCCGCGCGGACCGACGGCGTGCAGGCTCACGGTTCG
>JBEGPO010000096.1:0-13120 GCA_041181465.1 Actinomycetota bacterium
GAAGTTCAACTCGTCGTCGAGTACTACGCCGCGCGATAAAGCCCAACCGAGCGGGGTGGGCTTTCGAGCCCACCCCTTTCTCATTCCCCTAAACTCGTGTCGACGGAGGAGTATTCGATGAAAACGGCTGAGATTCAACGTCGCTGGCTCTCCTTTTTTGAGGGCAACGGTCACACCATCGTGCCCTCAGCATCACTCGTTTCGGATGATCCGACACTCATGTTCACCGTCGCCGGGATGGTGCCGTTCATCCCGTATTTGACCGGGATTGTTCCCGCCCCGTTCCCGCGTGCAACGTCCGTGCAGAAGTGTATTCGCACGCTCGACATCGAGGAGGTCGGCAAGACGACCCGCCACGGCACCTTTTTCCAGATGAATGGAAACTTTTCGTTCGGTGACTACTTCAAAGAGGGCGCAATCGGGTTCGCCTGGGAGTTGCTGACGACACCCGAGTCCGACGGTGGCCTTGGGTTCGCCGAAAAGGACCTCTGGATCACGGTGTACGAAGAGGACGACGAAGCAATCGAGCTCTGGAAAAAGATTGCGGGTATCCCCGACGAGCGCATTCAACGCTTCGGCAAGACCGATAACTTCTGGTCGACCGGTCAGACAGGACCCGCCGGTCCGTGCTCGGAGATCTATTTCGATCGCGGCCCCGCTTACGGCCCAGAGGGCGGTCCGGCGGTGGACGACACGCGCTACATCGAGATTTGGAATCTGGTATTCATGCAGTACCTCATCTCGGACGTTCGGTCAAAGACGGAGTTCACGATTGATGGCGAACTGCCCCAAAAAAACATTGACACCGGTATGGGGATGGAACGTGTTGCGTTCCTGAAGCAGGGTGTTGAAAACATGTACGAGATCGATCAGGTTCGTCCCGTTCTCGATCGTGCGTCTCAGATATCAGGGCGCGTCTACGGAAGCGACCACGACGACGATGTCCGCATGCGCGTCGTCGCCGATCACATTCGGTCGTCACTCATGCTGATGAGCGATGGTGTCATGCCGGGGAACGAGGGGCGTGGGTACATCCTCCGTCGTTTGTTGCGCCGCTCGGTCCGCGCGATGCGACTGCTCGGGGTCGACGCACCGACGTTTACCGAACTGTTCGCCGCCTCGCGCGACGCAATGAAGGCGTCGTACCCCGACGTCGAGATTCACTACGACCGAATTTCACGAACCGCCATTGGCGAGGAGGACGCATTCCTTCGTACCCTGGTGTCGGGAACACAAATTCTTGACCTCGCGGTAACGCAGCACAAGAAGGCGAAATCGGCCGCTCTTGATGGCAACACGGCGTTTGTGCTGCACGACACCTACGGTTTCCCAATCGACTTGACACTAGAAATGGCCGAAGAAGCCGGGCTCACGGTAGACCGAGTGATGTTCGATTCACTCATGCTGGAACAAAAGACCCGAGCGAAAGCGGATGCGAAGGCGAAAAGGGGAGCCCTCGCGGATGTTTCGGTATACGGAGAGTTCCGCACGGCCGGCGAGACGGTGTTCGCAGGTTACGACGATCTAGCGACGGAAACAAGCGTTATCGGTATCGTCCGCGATGGTGCCGCCGTGCTGTCGGCGACGGCGGGGGAAACCGTCGAGCTAATCCTTCGCGAGACCAGCCTGTACGCCGAGAGTGGTGGTCAGGATGCTGACGACGGAGTGATCGTCGGAGCAAATTTCTCGGCTGAGGTACTCGATGTTCAACGACCAATCAAAGGGTTGACGGCACACACGGTTCGTGTCACCGACGGCTCGGTCGGTGTAAATGACGTCGTCACGACAATTGTTGACGCTGTCTATCGCCGCCGCGCGGCTGGGGCGCACTCTGCAACTCACCTTGTTCACGCCGCTCTGCGACAAACGCTTGGGAATGATGCCCACCAGGCTGGCTCCTACAACAAAGCGGGGTACATGCGATTTGACTTCGCCTGGAATCAAGGATTGTCCGCGGAAACGCGATCCGAGATTGAGAACATCGCTAACAATGCCATCACCGACAATCTCGACGTCGTCACGCGAATCATGTCTCTCGACGAGGCAAAAGAGTCCGGTGCGATGGCCCTTTTCGGAGAGAAGTATGGAGACACGGTGCGCGTTGTCGACATCGGAGGCCCCTGGTCTCGAGAGCTGTGCGCCGGCACCCACGTCTCGCGATCGAGCGAAGTCGGACTGATCAACCTGATTGGCGAATCCAGTATCGGTTCAACCAATCGACGCGTCGAAGCGCTCGTGGGCACCTCGGCGTTTGACTCATTCGCGGGCGAGCGGGCCCTCGTTGCCGAATTGACGTCAAACCTCAAGACGCCGAAAGAAGCTCTAGCGTCACGAATATCCGATCTCATTGAACAACTGAAGATCGCCGAGCGCACCATCGCTCAGTATCAGACGGCTGCCGTTCGTGAGCGAATTCCTGCACTTGTGGCCGCGGCATCGACAATCGGTTCGATCACGGCGGTTGTGTCCTCACTCGGGCAATTGGATTCCGCCGATGCCCTTCGGCAGTTGGTAACGGAGGTTCGCGATCGGCTCGGGGCTGTTGCTGGGGTGGTGGCTCTCGGTGCCGAGATTGACGGCAAAGCAGCGGTAATCGTCGCAACCACTCCGGACGCACGAACTGCAGGATTATCCGCTGGAACACTGGCGAAGCGTGCGGCCGCAGTCCTTGGCGGCGGCGGCGGCGGACGCGACGACGTTGCGCAGGGCGGCGGCGCCGATACGGCCTTGATCGCGCCCGCACTCGAGGACATCCGAGCAGCTCTCGGAGCATAGGAAATGCGAACCGGGACCCGAATTGGAATCGACGTGGGCACCGCTCGCGTCGGCGTCGCGCGGAGTGATGCACTCGGCCTCATGGCCGTTCCCGTGATCACACTGCCGCGACAGTCGGCACTCGAGGAACTCGCGTCGCTCGCGACCGAATACGACGCTATCGAATTTGTGTGCGGGCTCCCGCTGTCACTTGATGGCTCGGACACGGCATCCACCATGGACGCGCGTCAGTTCGCGCTTGACCTGTACGACGCAACCGGAGTAACAGTGCGGCTCGTCGACGAACGGTTGACCACGGTGACGGCGCAGCACGCACTACACGACGCCTCCCACTCGACGAGGTCGGGTCGAGCAATGATTGACCAAGTCGCGGCAACAATCCTGCTCGACAGCGCTCTGAATGCCGAACGAGCGGGTAATACACTGGGGGAAACGATAGGAGAACAATGAGTGAAACACGTCGTGATGCGCGCACTAAATCATCGAGGCGCGGTTGCGGAATAATCGCCGCTGTTCTCGTCGTCATCTTGGCCATTGGTGCGGGTGGCGCGTGGGTCGCATGGACCACTTACGAGCCAAAAATCAGGGAAATTCTGGGGTTATCCGCCGATAATGATTACACGGGTACGGGTGTCGCCCCCGAAGTTCAGATCATCGTTGAAGAGGGCGAATACGGCGACGTGATCGCACAGAAGCTCGTGGACGCCGGTGTAACGAAATCATTCGATGCGGTGTATCGGCTGTTGCTCGCTGATTCGTCCATCGTTTTTACCCCCGGAAGTTACACGCTGAAAACAGAAATGAGTGCAGCCTCGGCAATCGCGATCCTGAGCGATGCCGCGAACCGCATCACCCTGAAAGTCACGATTCCGGAGGGCTCCGTTCTCACGACGACGTTTGCCACCCTGGGCGAAGCAACCGGAATTCCGGTGGAGGACTTTGAGGCGGCGTCTGTCGATCCGACGGTATTCGGAATCCCCGCCAAGGCGCCATCAATCGAAGGTTTTCTTTTCCCCGCGACCTACGAATTCGATCCCACTCAAGATGCGACCTCGATAATTCAAACCATGGTCGATGAAATGACTGCCCGGCTCGATGCTCTCGGAGTCGATCCGAGCAAACGATATTCGGTTGTGACGTTTGCCGCGCTCGTTCAACGCGAGGCCGGCAGCAATACAGATGATTTCGCCAAAATTGCGCGAGTTTTTCAGAATCGACTCGACGCGGATTGGAACTTGGAGTCGGACGCAACCGTCGCCTACGGGACCGGCAACCTTCACACTGTGTGGACCACCGACGAAGAGCGGGCTGACGCTGGAAATCTCTACAACACCTATGTTCACAAGGGTCTCCCAGTGGGACCAATCGGTTTGCCGGGCGAAGTTGCATTGGAAGCAGTCCTGAAACCGGCGGAGGGCCCGTGGTTCTTCTTCGTGCCAGTAAACCTCAAGACCGGAGAGACCAAGTTCTCGGAGACCACCGCACAGCACGGCGCAGCTGTCCAGGAACTTCGAACCTGGTGTAGCGCCAGTGCTGCGAATGCCGCCTATTGTGACTAGGAACTTCGGAGTCCTTGGTAGCCCGATCGGCCACTCGCAATCACCCGCACTACATCGTGCCGCAATTTTGGCACTCGGAATTGATGCTGCTTATGGTTCAACTGAGGTCACCGAATCGGAGCTTGCGGGGTTTCTTGAGTCGCTCGGCGACACGTGGGCCGGATTGTCGCTCACGATGCCGCTCAAGCAGGTCGTAAGACCGATGCTCGCCCGAGAGTGCGCCACATCGACTCTGACCGGCGCGGTCAACACCGCCGTCCGTCGTCCGGATGGCTGGGAGGGCTACAACACCGACGTGTGGGGAGCCACCACCGCCATCCGTCAGCAATGGGGAACGGAGCTCCGGCGTGCGATTCTGCTCGGCGCTGGTGCTACCGCATCCTCTCTCGTTGTCTCGATGCACGATCTCGGGGTTGAGTCGCTGGACATCGTCGTTCGCGACCCAAGCCGAACGGACGACGTTCAGGCGGTCGCGCGTCATTTGGGAATTGACGTCAGAGTCGCGCCATTCGGTCAATCGCTCGATTCGGCCGATCTTGTGGTCAGTAGCCTCCCTGCCTCCGCCGTGCTCACGCCGGAAATCTTGGGCGGACTCGACGCCGTCGCATTGTTCGACGTCGTCTATGAACCATGGCCAAGTGCGCTCGGGAAGGAATGGGCTGCGCGTGGTCTCAGGTCAATCAGTGGGTTGCACATGCTGCTGTGGCAGGCTGTTCGGCAAGCCAGAATCTTCTATGGCGAATCGGTGGACGAACCGTTGCCCAATGAAGAGGAAGTCGTCACGGCAATGCGCGCCGCGGTTGGTCTCTAACGAACCTCCCATCTGGAACAATAGAACCATGCGATGGCTGACTGCGGGGGAATCACACGGACCAGAGCTCATCGGCATCATCGAGGGGCTCCCGTCGGGAATCCACGTGTCTCTTGATGACATCCGCAGCGATCTCGCTCGTCGGCGTCTTGGTTACGGCCGAGGTGCGCGAATGAAATTCGAGGCTGACGAAGTTTTCGTCTCAGGCGGAGTGCGCCACGGACTGACGATGGGTGGACCGGTCGCGCTGCGCATCACCAACACCGAATGGCCGAAGTGGACTGAGGTGATGAGCGTCGAACCGATTGACCCCGCGGTCCTGGAGACTGCTCGCGGAGCTGCGCTCACGCGACCCCGGCCTGGTCACGCCGATTTGACGGGGATGCAGAAATACGATTTTGACGAAGCTCGCCCCGTGCTCGAGCGTGCGTCCGCGCGAGAAACCGCGACACGTGTTGCACTGGGAGCCGTTGCTCGCGCTTTTCTCGCTGAGCTGGGAATCGAAGCGGTCGCTCACACTGTGGCGATTGGTACCGTCGCGGTACCCGACGGTACCGCACTTCCTCGACCGTCAGATGTTGAGTCGTTGGACGCCGATCTGCTGCGTTGTTTCGATGACGCGACGTCCGTCCGAATGGTCGCCGCGGTAGATGGCGCGCACAAGGACGGCGACACGCTCGGCGGCGTGGTCGAGGTGTTGGTCTACGGCGTGCCACCCGGACTCGGCTCTTTCGTGCACTGGGATCGTCGACTCGACTCGCGTCTCGCGGCGGCACTAATGGGAATTCAGGCAATCAAAGGTGTCGAGGTCGGAGATGGGTTTGAGACGACGCGACGTCCCGGAAGCGCCGCGCACGATGAAATCGTGCGGGGCGACGGCCTTGAGCGTCTTAGCGAGCGCGCCGGTGGCATCGAAGGCGGAATGAGCACAGGACAGGTCGTCCGCGTGCGCGCCGGGATGAAGCCAATCGCTACCGTGCCCCACGCGTTGCGAACCGTCGACGTGGCAACAGGCGAAGAGGCGCCGGCGCATCACCAACGTTCCGACGTGTGCGCGGTTCCCGCGGCGGGGGTTGTTGCGGAAGCAATGGTTCTGCTCGTCGTCGCCGAGGCGGTGTTAGAGAAATTCGGCGGAGACTCGGTCGGTGAAACCCGTCGCAATATGCAGTCCTACCTTGACTCGATTCCAGAATCGCGACGGACCAAACAGGACCGACCGTGACTCCGATCGCGGTCCTCATCGGACCGCCGGCCTCGGGGAAAACGCGCCTTGGTAAGCGGGTCGCTGCGCGACTCGGTGTCGAATTCGTCGACACGGATAAGAGCGTGGTGTCGATGCACGGGCCGATTCCCGAGATTTTTGCGTCCGTGGGTGAGACCCAGTTCCGTGTCTGGGAGCGTGAGGCTGTGGTTGACGCGCTCGCAACCTCGGGGATTGTTGCTCTCGGCGGTGGTGCTGTTCTGAACGATGACACGCAGCGGGACCTGGATGACCTTCGGGTGATTCTCATCACCGCCACACCGGCTGCCATTGCGCCCCGACTTGTCTCTAGTACCCGCCCGCTACTCGCAGGGGGGATCGACACGTGGATCTCACTCGTTGCCGCGCGTCAACCCATATATGACCGCCTCGCAGAATTCACGGTCGACACGAGTAGGGGATCGATGGACGGGATCGCCGCTGACCTCGCCACACGACTGGAGAAACTGCGATGAGTGTCGTCACGATAGCGGGTAACGAGCCCTATGACGTTTCTATTGGCGCGGGGACGCGGCACGAGCTTCGCGGCCGACTCGGCGCACAGGTTGTCAAGGCGTTGTTGATTCACGCTCCGATCATGACCGCCGAGGCGACACGCATTCGTGAGGCGCTGGCGGGAGAGATCGACGTGCTGCTGGCCGAGGTGCCAGAGGCGGAAGATGCGAAGCGTGTCGAGGTCGCTGCGTTTTGCTGGGGCATCATGGGCCAGGCCGATTTCACTCGAAGTGACGCGGTCATCTCGCTCGGTGGGGGAGCCACGACCGACTTGGCCGGTTTCGTCGCGGCAACCTGGTTGCGCGGTGTGCGGATTGTGCACATCCCGACCACGGTTCTCGGCGCTGTCGACGCCGCGGTTGGAGGAAAGACCGGCATCAACACCGCGGAAGGCAAAAACCTTGTCGGATCATTTCACGCACCGGCCGCCGTCCTCGTCGACACCGAACTCCTGTCGAGTCTTCCTGAAACGGAAATACGAACGGGTTTTGCCGAAATCGCCAAGGCGGGATTCATTGCCGATCCGTCGATACTCGACGATCTTGACACCGGAATTCATCAGTGTCTCGACCTGACTAGTAACCTTGCGGCCGATGTCATGCGCCGGGCAATTCAGGTCAAGGCGACGATTGTGGCGGAAGATTTCACTGAACAGGGTCTTCGTGAGATTCTCAACTACGGGCACACGCTGGGTCACGCGATTGAACACGCAGAGAGGTATCGCTGGCGTCACGGCGTGGCAATCAGCATCGGAATGATGTTTGCCGCCGAGTTGTCACGGCTCGTTCGCGCGTTGAGTGATTCCGATGTCGAACGTCATCGAATTATCTTGGGCGAGCGCCTCGGACTCCCGCTCGTCTATCCGGGTGCGCGGTGGGAGACTCTCCGGGCAACAATGCAGCGCGACAAAAAGGCGCGCGGGTCGGCGCTTCGCTTCGTTTTGTTGGACGGTATCGCCCGCCCGACGGTCACGACGGTGGCCGATGACTCTCTTCTCTTCGCCGCATATCAAGAAATCGCTGGTTAGGCTAGTCCAATGACCTCGATTCTCGTCCTGAACGGACCCAATCTGTCGCGATTGGGGAGCCGCGAACCGGACGTGTACGGGTCGACGACGTGGGAACAGTTGGTGGAATCGCTCGAAGCCGCGGCAACGTCGGCAGAGACTATTTCTGTTCGACAGTCGAACGATGAGTCGGAACTCATCGGCTGGATTCACGAGGCGCTGGACTCGCGCGCGGAAGTCATTCTTAACCCGGCTGCCTTCACCCACTACTCCTACGCACTTCGAGACGCCGTCGCGATGCTGACCGGCGCCGCGATCCCCGTGGTCGAAGTGCACATTAGCAATCCGCACGCGCGGGAAGAATTCCGCCACAACTCGGTCATCTCGGGTGTTGTGACGGGTGTCATCGCCGGTTTCGGTGTTGAGTCCTACCACCTAGCTCTCGCGGCACTCCGCTCGCGACGCTAGCCGCTGCCCTGCTAACACTCAAACCAAAGGACCTATCCCGCCATGGCAACCACCAATGACATCAAGAACGGCAGTGTTCTCAATCTCGACGGGCAACTCTGGGCCGTCATCGAATTCCAGCACGTCAAGCCCGGCAAAGGCGGAGCCTTTGTTCGGACCAAGTGCAAGAACGTTATGACGGGCAAGGTCGTTGACCGCACGTTTAACGCGGGAACCAAGATCGACTTTGAGACGGTGGACCGCCGCGACTACCAGTACCTCTATCAGGACGGCGAGAATTTCGTCTTCATGAACCTCGACGATTACGACCAAATCACTATTTCCGGGGCAGCCGTTGGTGATGCGAAGAATTACATGCTCGAAAACCAGAACGTGCAGATTGCGATGAACAACGAGAACCCGCTGTATATCGAGCTTCCCGCGTCGGTTGTGCTCGAAATCACCTACACCGAACCGGGACTCCAAGGAGACCGCTCGACGGGTGGAACCAAGCCGGCGACCGTTGAGACGGGGCTCGAGATTCAGGTACCCCTGTTTCTTGAACAGGGAACCAAGGTCAAGGTCGACACGCGTGACGGCTCTTACCTCGGCCGCGTCAACGACTAGTGTCCGCACGAACGAAGGCCCGTAAAGCGGCGTTCGACGCGTTGTACGAATCCGAGCAACGCGGTCGAACGCTCACTCAAGCTCTCGCGGATTTCGACACTCGGCAGGGAGCAAAGCTCCAGTCGCTGTCCGAAGCCGATTACGTACGCTCAATTCTGGCCGGTCTCGATACGAACGGAACCGCGATCGATGCCGTTATTTCGGGAGCCCTCAAGGGCTGGACGCTAGCCCGCCTGTATCCCGTGGACCGCGCGATTCTTCGCATCTCGATCTGGGAGTTGACCTACACCGACACTCCGTCGGACGTGGTTCGGTCCGAAGCACTGTCGCTCGCCGCGGAGTACGGCTCGGATGATGCGGTCACCTTTATCGGAGGAATTTTGGGCGCGGTCACACGAAAGACACAAGTCTCCGACTAGATTGGGAATACACACTCCTTTAAAGCGTCCTGTGAGGCGGGAAAGGAAACAGCGAATGACACGTGTCGTTCTCACGAAGCCCGACATCGACCGGGCTCTCACGCGCATCGCGCATGAGATAGTCGAATCGCAACGCGGTCGTTTCGGTCTCATTTTTCTGGGAATCCCGACTCGAGGTGTCCACCTGGCTCGGCGACTCGCGCGACTCGTCGCCGATATCGAACCCCAGGACGTTCAGGTGGGGACCCTCGACGTCACCATGTACCGAGACGATCTTGCAACTCAATCCACTCGCGCCACGGTAGCGACGGAAATCCCTGCGTCGGGTGTCGATGGGTCCACCGTGATCCTGGTCGACGACGTTCTGTTCTCTGGGCGAACCGCACGAGCAGCGTTGGACGCCATCACTGCGCTCGGTCGCCCCGACGTGGTTCGCTTCGCAGTTTTGGTCGATCGCGGACACCGAGAGCTGCCGATTCGAGCGGACTTCGTCGGTAAGAACTTACCGACCTCGACGAGCGAGCGCGTCAATGTTTCGATAGCCGAGGTCGACGATCTTGACGAGGTGAGCATCGCGTGAAACACCTGATTTCGGCCCGCGGTCTCGAGGCGGCTCCCACGGTAGCGATTCTCGATACAACGATGGACATGGTTGATGTTCGAACGCGGGAGGTAAAGAAACTACCGACACTGCGTGGCAAGACTGTCGCGAACGTCTTCTTCGAGGACAGCACCCGAACTCGGCTCTCGTTCGAGGCTGCAGCCCTAGCTCTTAGTGCCGACGTCACGACGTTCACGACTCAGGGATCGAGCGTTTCAAAGGGCGAGAGCCTTAAGGACACCCTTCAAACGCTCGAGGCCATGGGAGCGGATTTCATCGTTTTGCGCCACCCGCACTCCGGGGTTGCGTCGACTGTTGTCAACAGCGGCTGGGTGGACGCGCACATCATCAACGCGGGCGACGGAACACACGAACACCCCACACAGGCCCTCCTGGACGCGTTCACGATGCGATCGCGACTTCGGGGTGAAAATGCCCGCGGGTCGGACCTTGCCGGAATCTCGGTCGTGATCGTGGGAGACATTTTTCACTCGCGCGTCGCACGGAGCAACGCATTGCTCCTCAGAACGCTCGGAGCGACCGTGACCCTAGCTGCCCCGCAAACCCTCCTTCCTCGTGAAATCGACAGTTGGGGCGCGGCGGTCGTGTCAACTCTCGACGAGGCGATTGACCTACAGCCCGACGTCGTCATGACTCTTCGGGTCCAAAAAGAGAGAATGACGAGCGGATTTTTCCCCTCCGAGTCCGAGTTCGCCCAGTTGTGGGGGATGAACGATTCGCGGCTGCGTCGATTGCCGCCGACCTCGATCGTGATGCATCCCGGCCCCATGAATAGAGGGTTAGAGATTTCAGGAAGCGTTGCCGATTCACCGCAATCGACCGTCACGGAGCAGGTTGCGAACGGTGTCGCAGTCCGGATGGCTGTCCTTTACACACTGATGGGGGACTCTCGATGACGATTCTGATCCGCGGCGCGTCACTCATGGGAGAAGGCGCGGCTGACATCCTCATCGACGGAGACACGATTCGAGAGGTGGGCTCAACCACTGCCGCGGCCGATCGAGTCATCGATGCACACGGACTCGTCGCTCTTCCCGGTCTCGTCGATCTGCATTCTCATCTTCGAGAACCCGGCGGCGAAGGGTCGGAAACGATCCTCTCGGGCTCTCGTGCCGCTGCAGCGGGCGGGTTTACCACGGTCCACGCGATGGCGAACACGAGTCCCGTCGCGGATACTGCCGAACTTGTCGAACTCGTCGCAGAGCGCGGGAGGCACGCTGGGTATGTTCAGGTGCGTCCCATCGGTGCGGTGACTAGGAATCTCGATGGCGAGCAACTTGCCGATATCGGGGGCATGGCCCACAGTTCAGCCGCGGTGACGGTGTTCTCGGACGATGGCAGGTGCGTCGGCGACGCACTGCTGATGCGACGTGCGCTCGAATACGTCTCAACGTTTGGCGGGGTGATCGCCCAACACGCGCAGGACCCTCGACTCACAACTGATGCTGTCGTCAACGAGGGACGCGTGTCGAGCGAGCTGGGTCTTCGCGGTTGGCCGAGCGTGGCGGAGGAATCAATTATTGCCCGCGATGTCTTGTTGGCCGAATACGTTGGGGCTCGATTGCACGTCTGTCACATCTCGACAGCAGGTTCCGTCGACGTGATTCGGTGGGCAAAAAAGCGTGGAATAGCGGTCACGGCTGAGGTCACGCCGCATCACTTGCTTCTGACCGATGAACGTGCGCTCACGTATGACCCTGTGTTCAAGGTCAACCCGCCGTTGCGCACCGCTGACGATATTCAGCAACTCCGGCTGGCCGTTGCTGACGGCACGATCGATATCGTGGCAACCGACCATGCTCCACACGCGAGCTCGACCAAGGATTGCACGTGGCACGACGCGTCCTTCGGGATGGTCGGCCTCGAATCAGCGCTCAGCGTCGTGCAACACACACTCGTCGACGCCGGTCACATCACGTGGCCGGATGTTGCTCGCATCCTGTCGGTCGCCCCTGCGGCAATCGGACGGGTCGACGGCTACGGGGCTCCGTTGGCGGTTGGTAGTAAGGCGAACATCACGCTCGTCGACCCAGCTCACACGGCAAATTGGGACACGAGCCGTTTGCACGGCCGCTCGACCAATAGCCCGTTCATCGGGACCGTCCTACCCGGACGAGTCGTGTCGACCATTTTCAATGGCACTGAAACCGTCGTCGACGGTTCTCTTGTCGAACCCGAGCTCGTGAGAAACGCATGACTCCCAACACCACCCTGGTCTTCGAAGATGGCCACCGATTCGATGGTGCCTCGTTTGGGGCTGTCGGCGACCGAATCGGCGAGATTGTTTTTCAGACGGGGATGAGCGGGTACCAAGAGACACTCACGGACCCGTCGTACGCCGGTCAAATTGTCGTCCAGACAGCACCCCACATCGGCAACACCGGGATGAATTCCGAAGACGAAGAGTCCGTTCAGATTTGGGTTGAGGGCTATGTTGTGCGTGACCCCGCTCGCCGCCCTTCCAACTTCCGCTCACAGCGAAGCCTCTACGACGATCTCGTTGCCAGTGGCGTTGTCGGGATCGCGGGAGTCGACACTCGAGCCATCACCCGTATCATTCGGGAGGCAGGAGCGATGAGGGCAGGAATTTTTCCGCTGGACGGTCGTACGACCGAGCAGTATCTGGCGGCGGTCGCTGCGGCTCCCGTAATGTCCGGTCGCAATCTGTCGGCCGAGGTCTCGGTGACGGAGGCCTATGTGGTTCCTGCGATCGGGCCCTCGATCGGCGTTCTCGCTGTCGTCGATCTGGGTATCAAGAACGCGACGCTCGGTCACCTCGCTTCTCGTGGTTTCGATGTTCACGTATTGCCGCAGTCGGTGACGCTTGAGGGCATACTCGCAATCAACCCGGTTGGGGTTTTTTACTCCAACGGACCGGGCGACCCGAGCGCGTCTGGGCGCCACATTGAGGTTTTGCGCGGCATTCTGGAGCGGCGTATTCCGTTCTTTGGAATCTGTTTCGGCAACCAGCTACTCGGCCGCGCGCTGGGGTTCGAGACGTACAAACTCACGTACGGTCATCGGGGAATCAATCAGCCCGTGCTCGACAAGAGAAGCGGTCGCATCGAGATCACCGCCCACAACCATGGTTTTGCGGT
>JBEGPO010000097.1:0-9432 GCA_041181465.1 Actinomycetota bacterium
ATTGAACGCGGTGCCGTCGACGATGATTTCGTTGACGGATGGGACGAAGCGAACGACCTCCCTGATTCCGACGACGGAATGCGAAGGTTGAAAGACGCCTACCTCGCGTCGCGGTGGCCCGGACTCACGCCCGAACACACCGAATTAGAGATTCTCCTTCCCCAAGGAAAACACATCGTGGTGTGCAAGATTGACGCGGTCTACCGCATTGACGGTCGCTGGGTTGTTGTCGACTGGAAGACCGGAGCGAAACCAACCGAATTGGAAAAAGACGCCAAGGCGATGCAGTTGGTGTTGTACCGCCGCGCACTCGCCGCGCTTCTCTCAATTGATGTGACCGACGTGGACGCGGTGTTGTACTACATCGCTCATGACTGGGAATGGACCGTGGAACCCGAGCGTCTCGCGCGTCTCGAGGCACTTCCTCCCATCGATAGCTAGAGCGGCTCGTGCGCCGATTCGCCTCGTTGCGTCGTTGTGGCTGTTCGATTTTCTCCGAACACCAATGTCGTCGGCAACTTCGGTGGAGCGCCGAGATCGGTCGCGGGGTTGTTGGTCACCGCGGTGAGGAGGATATTCAGCATGGCAACCGCATCCGCAACGATTCCGTCGTCATGTGAATCAGCGCCGTGAATGAGCCAGCGGGCGACATCTAATTCAGAGGCGAAGCGCGCACGGTGCGCAAGGCGCCTGTCGTTCGTTGGGCGTTCGGCCGAATAGAGGGCCATGAATTCCGCGGCGTCATCTGCACCGAACCGGGCGAACACTCGCCACAGGTCGTCAGCGGGGTCGGCAACACGAGCGCCCGCCCAGTTGATGATGCCTGACACCGTTTTTCCATCCATTAGAACTGCATCGAAGTCCAGATTGCCGTGGGTGATTCTGGGCGTGAACTGCCACATCCCGGCGTCTTCGATTGCCGCGTCCCAGCGATCGAGAAGCGGGCTCGGAACCTTGGTCGTCTGGTGTGCGCGATCAATGATTCCGGCTGCGTCCCGCAAGCTGTCGAGTGAGGTCGTCGCGGGAATCACATTTCGCGTGACGATCGACGCTGGCAGGCTATGGATTGCCGCGATGGCCGAAGCAAGCGAGGGGATTGCGCCACGTGCGTCCTTGACGCTCGACAACGGAGATCCGCTGGTTTCCTCGGTAACCACAATTCGCCGCTTGTCATGGGAACCCGCGGCGAGAGTGTGGGGGACTCCGAACGGCAACCGTTCCCGCACTCCGGCCCCGAGGAGTTGCCCAACACGGTGCTCCGCGTTCTGCAGGTCCGCCGAAGCCGCCGTCAGTGGCGACGAAATCGAAATCACGCGATCGTCCGATGTCCGGCACGTGACGCGATCAAAGTCGGTAGTCGACGAGTCCCGATAGCCGTCGATTTCGAGGGACGGAATCTCTGCAACCGCCCACGCGGTTAGCATGATGGAGGACAATGCCATATCCGTACTTTAAGCCGAACCCGCGTCCGTTCAGGTTTGCCACGCGAGAGGAACACGATGAGCGCACTCATTGAATCTCTCGATGAAAACCAACGCAAGGTGGCGCTTGCGCTGGTCGGTCCTGTGCGAGTACTCGCTGGTGCCGGGTCGGGAAAAACCCGGGCCATCACTCATCGGATTGCGTATGGCGTTGAGACGGGCGTTTACAGTGCGGAAAAGGTGCTCGCACTATCGTTTACGGTCAAGGCTGCAGGCGAAATGCGCAGTCGGCTCAGCGAACTCGGCGTCGAGGGTGTTGCGTGTCGTACCTTCCACTCCGCGGCGATGCGGCAATTGGCCCATTTCTGGCCCGACCTCATCGGCGGTGATTTGCCGAAGGTTCTGCATTCGAAAGCGGCGACACTCAAGCGCGCGGCAGCGCAATTGAACATTCGTGCGACCGACGAACTACTTCGAGGAATCGCGGCAGAAATCGAATGGCGAAAAGTTCGACTGTTGTCGATGGATCACTATCAGACGGCTCTACCCGAGCGACCGCTTCCCGGCGGACTGTCGGCGGATGCGACGCTCGCCCTCGTGCAGAAATATGAAGACCTCAAGGACGATCAGCGCAATCTCGACTTCGAAGACACGCTCATCGCAACCCTGGGAATGTTGAATTCGGAAAAGTGGGTGGCTGACCGCGTTCACGAACAGTTCCGTTTCTTCGTCATTGACGAGTACCAGGATGTCTCGCCCGTCCAACGCGCGCTGTTGGACGCGTGGCGGGGCAGTCACTCGGAGGTTTGTGTCGTCGGTGACCCCAATCAGACGGTGTTCGGATTTGCGGGTGCGTCGGACGAGCACCTTCTCCGGTTTGAATCGGAATTCCCCGGTGCGACCACGGTGGAACTGGACCGTAATTACCGATCAACGCCCGAGATTGTGCGACTGGCGAACTCGATTGTTCCGAATTCGCCGTTGGAACTCGTGTCGATGCGCGAATCCGGCCCGGTGCCCGGCGTCATCGTGTCGGCGACGGACGAGGACGAAGCACGTGCCGTCGGCACGACTATTCGCGCCGCTATCGAGGCAGGAACCGACCCAGCGGATATCGCGGTGCTGTATCGCATCAACGTCCAGTCCCTCGTGTTTGAGCACGTTCTCGGCGAGATGCGTATCCCGTTTCGGGTTCGCGGAGGACGGTTTTTTGATGAACCGGTCGTCACCCAAGCTCTCGTCTTGGTTCGGGGCCGCCTTCAAACCGATCCCGCCGCAAGTGCACGAGACACCATGGCGCTCATTTTGCGCGAAAACCTGGGGTGGTTGTCAAAACCACCTGCGAACCCGGTCGACCGGCACGCCTGGAACATTATGTCGGCGCTCGCACAGATTGCCGAAAACCTCCCGGTCACGGCGACTGTCATCGACCTGGCAGCAGATCTGAAGCACCGGGTCGACAACGAGATGGAACCGGCGGTATCCGCGGTGACTCTATCGACGACACATAACGCAAAAGGGCTTGAGTGGGACACCGTCTTTGTCATTGGCATGAGCGACGGACTGTTCCCGCTGTCCTATTCGATGGGTGATGGGCCATTGCAGGAAGAACGCCGACTCGCCTACGTTGCGTTCACCCGAGCGGGACGATCCCTCACACTGAGCTGGGCGGAACGGCAGAAGGCGTCTGGTCCGTTGCGAACTCGTAGTCGCTTCATTCCGGAACACCTGGGATAGCACGACAACCACACTCCGGGTGAAGAGCGTGTGGCGAGACAGCGCGATGGAAGGTCACGCCGTCGACACGAACGGAATATCCGCCACCCATCGGGTACATGCCCAACGATTCCGCGGCCGCGTGAATGGCGAGATGGACGGAGTCGGCGGCAGCGGTCCGACGCCACATTTGGGGGGCGACAGCGGACCATGTCGGATCATCGTCAATGTGCGCCAACTCGACACAGCGAATGCACGCGGTCTCTCCCGGAAGAACGACGGGACCGACGCGAACACTCGATTCGCCGAACACTATCGCGCAGTGGGCGATATCCCGACCAAGCCAGGGCTGGACGTCGATGGGGGAAACCACGAAATGACTCACGAGCACAACGAAGTCGACGTTCACCGCCGTGATGTCCGCACTGGACCCCGCGACAACCGTCGATTGAGTCGACCCGACCCAGGTTCGCGCGATTGTGTCGGTTGCCGGGGCAACTCCCACCACGGCGAGCCGCGGCAGAGTGACTCGAGGTGTGCGATGAAACACGGCACCGCACGAATCAATGAGTGCTCGGGCGGCGTGTTCACCGCCGACAATCGACGCAAGGCGCGCCAAACTCGTTCCCCGCACCAATTCGGCGACTCCTCGGGCACGGGTCAGGTCAAGCGGGCCGAGACGCGTGTATTCAGGGTCGAGACCCAACTGCACCGTTTCGGAATCGCGCCACACGACCGGAATCGAAGGGTCGATGCGAATGAACACGGTGGCATGCTCCCACACCACGCAACACGACGTCAGTCGCCCTCCACAGTCCCGTCTTCGTCGATTAACTTCCGGATTGCATCGTCCATGGCGTCGGGGGGTTGAGCATTCCCTGACAGTCGAGAAATCAGAGCAGCCGGATCGTCAATATCTTCACCGGTCGGCATGACGTCGGGGTGAGCCCAGACGCTGTCCCGTTGTTCGGGTGAAACGGCCGCATCGAGCGCGCGCCACATCGACGCCGCTTCGCGCAAGCGCCGTGGACGGGCATCGATTCCAATCAGACCCGCGAGTGCTTTTTCTCCGGGTCGTCCGACAGCGCGATGTCGGCGAACCATTTCCGCGATTGCGTTGCGACTCGGCAGACGGTGGGCGGCGTTGTCGGCGACGACATCGACCCACCCCTCGATCAGTGCAAGTAGAGTTTCGATTCGAGTCAGGGCGATGACCTGGTCGTCCGTTTTGGGCGGAATGAGCGACCCGTCGCTGACGAGGCGTCGAAGCGCCTCGGAGTCCGTCAAGTCAATGTCGCTCATCGCATCACGCATGCTCTCGGCATTGATAGAAATTCCGTTCGCGTAATCGGTGATACTGGCGACGAGTCCCAACTTGAGCCACTTGGAGTGCTTGAACAGGCGGGCGTGGGCAATCTCTCGGATTGCGAGGTAGAGCATGACGTCGTCCAGCGGGATGTCGAGACCTTCGGCGAATGCGGTGATGTTCTGCGGAATCAGAACCGCTCGCAACTCGTGTTCGAGGATGCCATCGAGGAGCGGAATTCCGATGTCACCGCCAGAGAGAACCTCACCGGACAACTGGCCGATGATTTGGCCGAGCTGCAACGAAAACAGCGTGCCGCCGAGTCGCCGCAAGGCGGCAAATGCGCCGGCTGCCGTGGCGGATTCGCCTTCGGGGATACTGTCGCCCAAGGCGCGCTCACCGGCGGTTGAAATCGACTTGGCGACGGGCTCGGAAATCTGAATCCATACGGGAATCGTGGCCCGCGCCCATTCGCCACGAGTCATGGTCGACGGGCTCACGGTGAGCGGGGAAATCGAGGTCGCTTCGTCCAACCACAAGGACGCCAAGTGGAGGGCGCTTTCGGCCGCTGCCACGGTCGCTTCGCTGACCGTCTCCGCCTGTTGGTTTGCCAGCTTCGTTGCGGTGTCCCGAACCATCTGCTCGGTGATGCCTTCATTGCCGTGGGACAGGGCGTCGTGTAACTGCGTCAACATTTTTTCAATGGTCGCTGCATCGCCCGGAAGCCCAGCCGCTTTGGCGAGTTCCGCGATATCAAAGTGCTCACCGTTCTCGAGGAACTTGCGCAGCATCTCTTGGAATTCATCGGAGCCGTCATCAGCCATGTCAACAACCGTACCTGCTGGATCCGTGACCTAGTCTGGAATATGTGACTGAATCCTCGGGTGATACCGTCCCGCGCCGACCGCGCCTGAGTCGCGCCGGCTGGGGCGTGACGCTAATGGCATTGAGTGTCATTGGCACACTGGGCCTCGCCTTGGTGCCGGCACCGTACGTCATCGAAACGCCGGGCCCGGTTTACAACACGTTGGGGTCCGCCGAGGATGCCGACGGCAACGAAACGCCCCTTATCACGGTGTCGGGCACTGCCACCTATCCAACCGAGGGTGAACTCTCGATGCTGACGGTGTATGTACAGGGATCACCCGATTCTCACCCCACGTGGTTTGAGGTTGCCGCCGCCTGGATGCGACCCGATTACGCGGTGCTCCCGATGCAATCGCTGTACCCCGAGGGAACGACGCGTACAGACTCGGCCAACGCCGCCAAGATCCAAATGGACAATTCGCAACAGGAAGCGATTGCGGCCGCGCTGACGCATCAGGGAATCCCCTTCGAATCCGAGATTGTTGTCGCCGAAGCGACCCCGGGGTATCCGGCCGAGAAACTGGTTGAGCCGGGGGACATTGTCAAAGCGGCGGATGGCATTCCCATTGAAAACGTGTCGGACCTTCGCGCCGTCATCAACACAGCGGGAATCGGCAATTCAATCGAACTGGTCGTTGAGCGCAATGGTGCGACCGTGACATTGACCGTCGGCGTCGTGGCATCTGAGCACGACGGTACCACTCCGGTGATCGGAATTCTGGTCGGCGGTAATTACCGATTCCCCTTCGACGTCGACATTTCTCTTGCGGACGTCGGCGGCTCGAGCGCGGGCATGATGTTCGCACTGGGCATCATCGACACCATCACACCGGGGTCGCTCAACGGCGGGGCAAACGTCGCAGGGACGGGCGAAATCTCGGCGGACGGTTCGGTCGGTCCAATCGGCGGCATCGTGCAAAAGGCTTTCGGCGCTCGCAATTCCGGCGCAACCTGGATGCTGGTTCCGGCCGAAAACTGCGGGGCGCTCTTTGGTCACATTCCCGATGGTCTCCGCGAGGTTTCCGTGTCAACACTCGATGATGCGATGGCCGCGCTTCTCGCGATCTCGACTCAATCGGGCACGACAGCACTTCCCCATTGCTCTGCTGGCTAGCACTCCGCCGGTCGCGAGTACACTTTTATGGACAAAGGAGTTCATCCCGTGACTGTTCCCGCTTCGCTTCGACAGCGTTCCCCCCTCATCGTTGCCATAAGTGTTCTTCTCGGTCTGGTTGCCGCATTCGTGACTTTCGCGGGCGTGTGGGTTGATGTCCTCTGGTACGACCAGGCCGGGTTCACCTCGGTTCTGTTCACCCAGTGGATCGCTCTCGGAATCATTGGAGTTTCCGCCTTTTTCCTCATGTCCATTCCGCTGTGGCTGAGCCTCAACATCGCGTATCGAACGCGTCCGCTGACGGTTCGATTGTCGGAGGGTGCGGAACGCTACCGCCTCGCCGTTGAGCCGATTCGCAAACTCGTCATGCACCTCGGACCGCTGGTTGTCGGTGTATTCGCCGGGATTGCGGCGGCAAGCAACTGGCCCATCGTGGTGCAGTGGCTCAACAAAACCCCGTTTGGTCAGACCGACCCGCAGTTCGGGCTCGATGTGTCTTTCTACGTCTATGACCTACCCATGTATCAGTTTGTCGTCGGCCAGGTGGAGGGGGCGCTCCTCGTTTCCCTTCTCGCAGGTGCTGCCGCCGGGTTCCTCTATGGCGGGGTTCGCATCTCGTCGAACCGTGAGGTCATTGTCTCGAAGCCGTTCCGCGCCCAAATCGCGATTCTTGGCGCACTGTACGTGCTGATTCAGGCGGCAAACCTCTGGATTAATCAGTACACCACTCTGGTGTCGCCCTCCGAGGGCTTTCTCGCAGCGGGAGCCGGATTCACCGAGGCCACCGCAACAATTCCCGGACATCAGATTCTCGCGGGCATCGCCGTGCTCGTTGCGCTGTTTTTTCTGGTGACCGCATTTATCGGGCGCTGGCGTCTCCCCATCCTCGGTGGCGCCATGCTCATCGTTGCCACCATCGTTATCGGCGGTGTCTACCCGTGGATCGTGCAGAGATTCCAGGTGGACCCCAGCGCACGAACCCTCGAAGCCGAATACATCCAGCGGAACATTGATGGAACGCGTGCGGGATTCGGTTTAGACAAGGTGAACGAGGTTCTCTATGACGCGACGACGACCGCGGAGCCGGGTGCTCTCCGCGCCGACGCTGAAACCACGGCACACATTCGAATCATTGACCCCGGACTCGTGTCAGATGCGTTTGCGCAGCTCGAACAATTCCGTCAGTATTACAAGTTTCCCGCGCACCTTGATGTCGACCGATACCTGATTGATGGCACGATGCAGGACACCGTTCTTGCCCTTCGCGAACTTGACCTCAGTGGACAATCGTCAACCACGTGGTACAACGACCACATCGTGTACACGCATGGCTACGGAATCGTCGCAGCGTTCGGAAACGAACGCAACGCCGACGGCCAACCGACGTTCCTCGAGTCGGGGATTCCTGTTTCCGGTGCGCTGGGCACCTACGAACCCCGAATTTATTTCGGTGAGTCCTCGCCGCCCTATTCCATCGTCGGCGCAAAGGGCGCGGACGGGGCACTCGAGCTCGACTACCCGTCGGCGTCCTCCGAGTCCGAGGCGGGAAACGCGAAATACACCTTTGAAGGCGACGGCGGACCGAAGTTGGACAACATCTTCACTCGGTTGATCTACGCGATGTACTTCCAATCCGAACAGTTTTTGCTGTCGGACGCCATTTCCGACGACTCGCAAATCCTCTACGACCGTAACCCGTTGGTGCGAGTCAACAAGGTCGCGCCGTATTTGACACTCGACAACGACCCTTACCCCGCGGTTGTGGACGGACGGATCACCTGGATTGTCGACGGCTACACGACGAGCAACAACTACCCCTATTCGACGTCGGTCGACATTTCGACAGCGATTCTCGACACGTACACTCTGGGATCGACTGTCCCAAGCGGCCCGGCCAACTACATGCGCAACTCGGTCAAAGCCACGGTTGATGCCTATGACGGCACGGTTACGATTTATGCGTGGGACGAGACCGATCCAATGTTGTCGACCTGGGGAAAAATTTTTCCCGAGACACTCCAGCCTGCGAGCGAAATGAGCGCGGACCTGCTCGCGCACATCCGTTACCCATCAGACCTTTTCAAGGTCCAGCGCGCGGTTTTGGGCTCGTATCACGTGACGGACCCGGGAACCTTCTATTCGTCTGAAGACACGTGGGTCACCCCTAATGACCCGGTGTCGACACCGGAAAACCCGACGCTTCAACCTCCGTATTACTTGACGATGCAAATGCCGGGAGCGGAAAAGCCAGCTTTCTCGTTGTACTCGACGTTCATTCCGCAGGCGACGGGCGAGAACTCGCGAAACGTTCTCTACGGTTACTTGTCGGCGAACTCTGATCCAGGCCCGGACTATGGCAAGTTGACGCTGTTGACTCTGCCCAAACAGACCACGATTCCCGGACCGGGGCAGGTACAGGCACAGTTCGACTCGGACGCGACCGTGAGCCAGCAGCTCAACCTGCTGCGTCAAGGACAGACCGAGGTTGTCCCCGGAAACCTCTTGACCCTCCCGGTTGGTGGCGGACTCCTCTATGTTCAGCCGGTCTACGTGCGGTCGACGGGAGAGACCTCGTATCCGTTGCTGCGAAAGATTCTGGTGTCGTTCGGTGACTCCATTGCATTCGAAGACACGCTTCCGGCCGCGCTCGACACCCTCTTCGGTGGAAACGCTGGTGTCGATCCGGGGACCCCGGAAACACCAACAGAACCGGGAACTCCGAACGACAACGTGTCGCCGCAACTTCAAGCTGCACTCGAGGAAGCACGACAGGCACTGCTCGACCGTGCAGCGGCCTACAAGGTGAACGACCTGGTCGCCGCCGCCGAAGCGGACAAGAAACTCCAAGCCGCTTTGCAGAGGGCATACGAGCTCTCGCGCTAAACCGATTACGCGTGGCAATTGCCCCGTGATAGACTCGACCCTTGTGACGCGGGGTGGAGCAGTTCGGTAGCTCGCCGGGCTCATAACCCGGAGGTCGTAGGTTCAAATCCTGCCCCCGCAACCAA
>JBEGPO010000098.1:0-14737 GCA_041181465.1 Actinomycetota bacterium
TGGGGACGGGCTGGACTCTTCTCTTTGCTGGGCTCAGCCTCGCCTCTGCGGTTATCGCTATTTCCATGCTCCGACGCAGCGAATTGCACACCGTCCTGAAGGCCCTCAAGGAACGCGGTCAATTCCAAGCCGGGCCTGCCTACATTCGATCCCGCGCGGACCTCCTCATCGTGCTCACGATGTTGTTCGTCGTTGGCACCCTCGTGTTCAATTTCGGGATCTTTTCAGCAACCATGGCGGTCGTCGAATTCGGGCTCGGGGCGCACGACTACGGTTTCATCATGTCGGCTTTGGCCGTGGGATCTCTCGTTGGGGCTCTCCTCGTCGCCCGAAGTTCCCGGCCTCGACTTTCCGTCATCACCATGGCCGCCGCGTCGATTGCTGTCGGAGGTCTGGCCGCAGCGCTGGCACCGACCGTGACGACGTTCGTTGTCCTCTTCCCCATCTTGGGTTTCGGTGCGGTGCTCATGGTTGCAACAATCAACGGTTATATCCAAACCACGACGGATGAAATCTATCGCGGTCGGGTGATGGCCATTTTCTCGACCCTCCTCATGGGCGCGACACTCATCGGCTCGCCTCTCGCGGGTTGGGTCGCAAACGCGTTCGGTCCCCGTTGGGCGATCGGCGTCGCGGCGCTGGGCGGCGTGGTCGCGACAATCGTGGCGTTGGTGTGGATGCGAAGTTCTCACAACATCTCGACGATGGACACGGTTCGATCTGCCTTCGTTCGGTCGTCGACCGACCTGTCCGACACCGCAACCCAGGTGATCACCATCACCGAACGTCGACCGTAGCGCTCCAAACCCGCGGAATACTCTGAAATCGCGCACCAAATCGCTTAGAGTAGTGCGGTGGACGCAACCGACAAGCGAATTATTGAGCAACTCCGCGAAAATGCGCGCGCTGGCTTTGCCGAAATCGGCGATGTTGTGGGTCTATCCGCAAGCGCCGTGAAGCGACGCGTCGACCGACTCGTGGGCTCCGGGGCCATTCGCGGTTTCACCGTGAACGTCGACCCGGCCGCCGAAGGCATCGGTGTTGAGGCCTACGTCGAACTGTATTGTCGCGGGACGGTCTCGCCTGACGATCTGCGGACACTCCTCCACGCAGTCCCTGAGGTGGTCTATGCGGGAACCGTGTCCGGCCAGGCTGATGCGATTGTGCACATGCGCGCCTCGTCAATTCAGGCGTTAGAAGCGGCACTAGAGCGGGTTCGTAATGCTCCGAACGTCGACCACACCCGCTCGTCCATCATGTTGTCACGACTGGTGCATCGTCGGATTCTCTGAAAAATGTTCTGACATGTGCCGTCGTTCGCGTTCATGACACGACAATAGGTATATGCGAATAGGAGTCCTCACATCGGGCGGCGACGCCCCCGGCCTCAACGCCGTCATCCGTGGTGCTGTTCTCAACGGCGAACGCCACTATGGAATGTCCTTTATCGGCATCCAAGACGGCTGGCGTGGTCTGGTCGACGCGGATTTTCGCAGGCTTGAACGAGCGGACGTCAAGGGAATTGGCAAGATGGGCGGAACCATTCTCGGTTCTTCTCGAACAAACCCGTTCGATGGCAATGGTGGCATTGACCGCATCAACCAGGTAATGGCGGTCGAGGGGATGGACGGTCTGTTGGTCATCGGCGGAGAGGGAACTCTTGCCGCCGCAAATCGCCTGTCCGAGGCCGGCATCAACATTGTCGGTATCCCCAAAACGGTCGACAACGATCTTTCTGCCACCGATTACACCTTCGGTTTTGATACTGCGGTAAACATTGCCACTGATTCCATGGATCGCCTGCGCACGACCGGTGACTCCCATCACCGCTGCATGGTCGCAGAGGTCATGGGTCGCCACGTCGGGTGGATTGCTCTTCACTCGGGGATGGCGGCGGGGGCACACGCAATCCTGATTCCCGAACGCAAAACGTCTCTATCGGAAATTGTCGGTTGGGTCACGTCGGCCTACGAGCGCGGTCGCGCACCGCTCGTGTGCGTTGCCGAGGGTTTCCTCTTGGACACGATGGACGACGCACACAGTGAACGCGGGCTCGATGCCTTCGGTCGACCTCGCCTCGGCGGAATCGGCGAAATACTCGCTCCGCTTATCCAAGAGGCGACCGGTATCGAGACGCGTGCAACGACGCTCGGTCATATCCAACGTGGCGGGACCCCGTCGGCGTTCGACAGAGTTCTCGCCACTCGCTTCGGGATGAACGCGGTCCGAGTGATTTCCGAGGGCGGCTGGGGGTCGCTGGTGGCCCTTCGCGGCACCGACATCGTCACCACAACCTTCGAATCCGCGCTCGGCCAACTCAAAACCGTCCCCGATGCCCGCTGGTCCGAAGCCGCTCTGCTATTCGGCTAAGCGTCGCGGAATTCCAACAACGCGTCAATGAGCGCTTCGTTGCTGCGCTCCGCCGCTGTGTGTGACACAGCCAAGCCTGCCTGCTGAGCATCGAACGTGGTTCGAGGGCCAATGCAAATGACAGCGGTTGACTCGGGTATCGGGCTGAGCTGCTCGGCGAGTTGTCGCGCGACACTTCCTGAACTGACGAGGATTGCCGTGATGTCGCCCGAGTGGACGCGCGCGCGCACATCTGCTGGAATCGGAACTCCGACGGTTCGGTAGGCCGACACAAAGGTCGCATCGATTCCACGCTGGTCGAATCCCGCGGCGAGAATTGGTTCCGACGTTTCCGAGTGAGGAACAAGAATTGTGGACTCGGTAAAACCGCCGGGTAACGAGCTGATGAAACCGCGAGACGAGTTGTCGGTCGGAGGAACGAAATCGACACGAATGTTCGCAAACAACAAGGCCTGAGCTGTCGTTTCGCCAATAGCGGCAACGCGGGTTCGCTCGGGAATTTCGACCTTGTGGTGCTGCAGGACGTCGACGGTCGTCGCGCTGGTCAGGACAATCCAGTCGTACGATCCCGCAGCGAGGGAGTCAAACTGGGACTGAAGAGCACTGGCGTCATCCGCAGACGCGAAGTTGACAACGGGGGCTACGACCGTTCGCGCACCGAGCGTGGTCAGCCGATTGGTGATGTCCTCCGCGAACCGTCCGCCGCGGGGAATGAGCACCGTCTGGTCACCAAGTCGTCGAATCACGGGGATGCTCGCCGTCGGGCTCACCTCGCGAATAGCAAAATCAGTCATCGCCAAAGACCGCCCATGCGATTGAACTGACAACGATGACTCCGAGGATTCCTGCACCGATTAACCATGGCACGGGGTTTGCTTGATACGAACCCGCAAGACGTTCGCTCAGCACCTTGCGTTGTTCCGTCAGGTCGAGTTTGTGCTCGAGCTCGGAAACCGACTTCTGAAACTGTTCGCGTCGTGCCGCGATGTCCGCTGCGATTTTCTGTCGCTCACTTGCCACTGGTTGTCCCCTTCCCCAAGTTTCGGAAATCTTTCGCAATCTGGTCTACCGATTCGAAGGGGGTAAAGCCCTTGCGAATTGACGCGACACCGATTGCGATAAATGCGATGCCACCGACCAGTGCTCCCGCCCCGACTGTGAGGGCGGCTGCCCATGCCGGCATGAACTCCGCCAAGCCGAGAATGAGGGCTACCACAAGCATCGTAAGGAACATGGACACCAGTGTCACCCCGAGGGTCACCCAGCCGATGCCGATTCCGGCAGCGCGCAACTTGCCCGCAAATTCAGATTGCAGCAAGCGGATTTCGGCCCGAACCAGATCACTGAGCTCGCGGGGTAAATCAGCTACCAACCGAAAAAAGCCCCGCGTTTTCGAGTCTTTCGCCATAAGCGGTTACTTCTTCGCGTTATTGGTGGGTGCTGATGGGGTCGTCTTCTTTGACACGGGCTTGGCCGCCGGCTTTCGTGCCGGAGTTGCGGATTTTGCGGGAGCCTTGCCAGATCGGGCGGCTTCGACGCGCTCGGCAATTTTCTTGACGTTCTCCGTCAACGCCGACGCAACCTCGGGCGCGTTCTCTTTGACGAACTCGGTCGCGGCATTCACTTGCTCTTGCACTCGAGGGTCGTTCCACACCTTGAGTGCGGCGCTCTTCATCTGGTTGTAGCGAGCACGTCCGTCGCGAGTGCCGAGGACGTAGCCAATACCGAGACCAAGTACCAAAAGAATCTTTCCACGCACTACGAACCTCCTTGTATGCCTGTGAGACTAAATAGCCTAACCCCGATTAGCGACAGCGAAAACCGAATGAGCGTCGTGTTTATGCGGAGAGACCCGAGAGTTACCAAATCGTCACGCGCTCGGCTGGGTCGAGCCACATCGGATCAGCGGACGTCACACCGAAGGTCTCGTGGAAGACGTCCAGATTCCTGACAATCTGGTTGCAGCGGAACTCGGGCGGAGAGTGGGGGTCGATCGCAAGAAGCCTCAGGGCCTCTTCGTCGCGAGCGGATTGCCGCCACGCCTGAGCCCACGACAGAAAGAATCGTTCCGCACCGGTCATTCCATCGACCACAGGTGGTGCGTCACCGCTCAACGACAGCAGGTACGACTTCCAGGCGATGCTCAGCCCACCGAGATCGCCGATGTTTTCGCCGATTGTTAACCCTCCGTTGACCGTGTGACCCGGAAGTGCTCGAGGTTCCAGTGCGTTGTACTGATCGATCAGCGCCTTGGTGCGTTCCTTGAATCGGTCGCGGTCGATATCGCTCCACCAGTTCGACAGTCGTCCGTCTCCGTCGAACTCGCTTCCCTGGTCATCGAAACCGTGACCGAGTTCGTGCCCGATGACGGCACCGATTGCGCCATAGTTCGCCGCGGCATCGCGCTCGGCGACGAAGAACGGGTACTGGAGGATTGCGGCGGGAAAGACTATTTCATTGAAGCCGGGGTTGTAATACGCATTCACCGTCTGCGGCAACATGAACCATTCGTCACGGTCGAGCGGCTTTCCAACCTTGCCCAACTCGCGCGCAAAATCGAATCGCGCGACGGCGAACATGTTTCCCACGAGGTCGTCAACCGTCACGTGAACCGACGAATAGTCGCGCCAACGAACCGGATAGCCAATCTTGGGGGTGAATTTATCCAGCTTCTCGAGCGCGCGCGTCTTCGTCTCGTCGCTCATCCATTCGAGGTTCGAAATCGACTCGCGATAGGCCGCAATGAGGTTCGCAATGAGCAGGTCCATCTGGGTCTTTGCCGCCGGCGGGAAGTGTCGCTCGACATAGAGTTTTCCCACCGCTTCACCAAGTCCGCCCTCGACAAAACCAACTCCCCGCTTCCATCGGTCGCGCAGTTGGGGAGTTCCCGACAGGGTTGTGCCGTAGAACGCGAAGTTTTCGTCGACAAATTCAGTCGACAAGTAAGGGGCGAGTCCGTGGATGACCTGCCAGCGCAACCAGTCGGTCAGTGACTCGAGATCGGAGGACTCGAGAATCGCGCGGGCGCCTTCTATAAAGGACGGCTCCCGGACGACAACTTCGCTAAAGACGGCGTCGGCGACACCAAGAGCATCGCGCCACGGCGCGGCGATCGGACCGAGCGACGCGGCGAACTCATCCCATCCCACCAGGTTGTAGGTCGCATGTGTGTCGCGCGTCTTCACGTTGTCCCAGTGGACGGCCGCGAACTTCTCTTCGATTGAATAGACGCGCGCAGCGCGTTCGGCGGCGTCAGAAAAACCAGAAATCGCAAACATTCTCTCGAGGTGCCCTCGGTAGGACTCTCGAATCGACGCGAAGGTCTCATCGCGGAAGTACGATTCGTCAGGCAGGCCAATTCCACTCTGTTCGACGAAGACAAGATAACGCTCTGGGTCGCCCGGATCGTTGTCGACCCACATCGACACAAACGAGCCAATACCGTCTCGCTCGAATTCACCCAGTGCTGACATGAACTCGGCCAGGCTTCCCACGCCCTCGATTCGCTGCAGGAGAGGCTTCAAGGGTGAGGCGCCGAGCGCGTTCACCGCGTCGACATTCATGAAGCTGGTATAAAGATCTCCAACCTTGCGGGCCTCCGTACCGTCAGCCCCCGACTGGCACTCTTCGATAATCTCGCGAACGGCTTTTTCGGCCTCTTCGGCAAGAACGTGGAACGACCCGTACCGGGCGCGATCCTCGGGGATTGGCGTCCGTTCAATCCAGCGTTCGTTGATGTGGCGATACAGATCGTCGGCGGGACGAATCGCGTCGTCGCGCTCGTCGATTTCAATTCCAGAGGTTGTCATAGCCACTCCTGTTGATGGGCGATAGTGCGTAATTAGTTGAGCAGACCGAACTGTTCCGCTTCTTTGGTCGGTCCTGCCACCAAGACCTCGTCGTGCGCGGCAACGATCGTGTCGCTGTCGGCGTTGACCCACGTCCCCTTGCCCCGCTTGACCGCCATAACCGTTACGCCATAACGTTTACGAATCTCGGAATCCCCGAGGCGGGTTCCGATGATGTGCTGATTTGCCGTCGTCTTTATGATGACGTAGGTCTCGTCGACTTCGATGAAGTCCGTCGATCCCTTGACCTGGTGGGCGACGCGGCGGCCCATGTCGTTCTCGGGGTAAACCACGTGGTGAACACCCACCTGCTCCAAGATTTCGCCGTGTTCGCGCGAAGTGGCTTTTGCCCAAATCTCTTTGACACCGATTTTGGTGAGGTAGGCGGCGGTCAGGATACTCGCGAGAATGTCGGAGCCGATCGCAATGACACACACGTCGTATTCCTTGACATTCAGTTGTTCCAGTGCTTCGTTGACGCCGGGGTCGACTCGGACGACTTTCGTCAACAATCCGTTGTGACGCTGGACGCGGTCCTCGTCGGTCTCTATCCCCAGCACCTCGATTCCGATCTCGACAAGTTCAACCGCAAGTGCACTTCCAAAACGGCCGAGCCCAAAGACGGCGACGTTGCGGACGTTTTTTCGCGGACCGGTAGTTATGCGCTTAACCAAGGATGGGCCTCTCTTTCGGGAACTCGTACAGTTTAGGGCGGTGAGTCAAGAGGAGAGCGGTGCTCAGTGTCAGCGGCCCGAGACGGCCGACAATCATGAGCAACATGAGGTTGATGAGCGCGGGGTCGGACAGATTTGCGGTGATCCCAGTGGACAATCCCACCGTTCCGAACGCACTGATGACTTCGAAGATGATTCGATCCGTGCTTTCGTTCGTGGTCAACTGCATGAGAATCGTCGAGAACGCGATGTAAGCAACCGCCAATAGAGCAATCGTGATGGCTTGACGGTGGACGGATCGAGAGAGGCGCTTTCCGAAGATGTTGACGGCAGAATCGCTCTTCAGTTCGGTCCACACGATGAACGCAAGGACGGCGAACGTCGTGACCTTGATTCCACCGGCCGTTCCAGCCGGGCCACCACCGATGAACATCAGCGCGTCCATTCCCAACCAGGTTTCGGGATTCATCGCACCGATGTCGACCGAGTTAAACCCCGCGGTACGCGTCTGCACCGATTGGAAAAAAGCGGCCAGGATCTTTGATCCAGGGTCAAGCGGGCCTAGGGTTCCGGGGTTCGACCATTCGAAGGCAGCGATGTAAATAGTTCCCCCGACGAGGAGGACCGCCGTCATGAACATGACGAGGTTGAAGTTCATCGTCCAACGGCGAGGTGCCCATCCGACGCGGCGGAGTTCCATGATCACAGGGAACCCCAACCCGCCGATGATGACGAGGGCGCAGATAGTGAGAGAGACCACCGGGTCGGATACAAAGCCCATCAGATTGTCCGGGTAGAGCGCGAAACCGGCGTTGTTGAAGCTCGAGACCGCGTGGAACACGCCCATCCACACGGCCTTGGGTGCGTCGTAGTTGTGCACCCATCCGAACCACGCCGCGAGGATCAGCGCGCCGATTGCTTCGACAAAGAACACCATGCGAACAATTCGAAGGATGGTGGACTTCATTGTCGAATCAGAGGATTGCGCGCGAAACTCGCTCGAGATGAGTTCGGCCCCACCCGTGGACAATCGGCGAAAAATCGCAATCGCCACCAATCCCGACACGGTCATGATTCCGAGGCCGCCCAATTGAATGAGGGACATGAGAACGACTTTGCCAAAATCCGTCAGCCCACTGGAAACATCAAAGACCGAGAGCCCCGTGACACACACCGCGCTGGTTGACGTAAAGAAGGCGTCGACGATCGACAAGGGCGCGCCGGTTGATGAAATCGGGAGCGCGAGCAAGATTGCGCCAATCGTGATGAGCGCGACGTAACCGAGCACAGTAATTTGAGTGGGGTGAACCGAAAATCGGGGGCGCGTGATTGCGCGAAATGACCATTTGGAATCCACCTCGCTAGATTACGCCCCTAGGCTGAAAACGTGAGACTAGTCGTGGCGCGGTGTTCGGTGGATTACGCCGGGCGCCTCAGCGCGCACCTGCCCTTGGCGACACGCACGCTGATGCTGAAAGGTGACGGCAGTGTTCTTATCCACTCGGACGGCGGATCCTATAAACCGCTCAACTGGATGAGCCCGCCCTGTGTAATCGATTTTGCGCAACCAGACGACGACCTCGCCGCCGCCGGGGTAATCGAGCTGTGGCGTGTGAATCACACGAAAACGGCCGACATGCTCGTCATCTCGATTTTCGAGATTCACCACGATTCGACCCACGAATTGGGCGACGACCCCGGTTTGATCAAAGACGGTGTCGAGTCCCACTTGCAACGGCTCTCAGCCGAGCAGATATCGGTTTACGGCGACGGCTTCAGCCTGATTCGACGCGAGTTCCCGACCGCGATCGGTCCCGTCGACATCCTTGCCCGAGACGCGAACAATTCGGTCGTCGCGATTGAAATCAAGCGCCGTGGTGATATCGATGGTGTTGAACAATTGACGAGGTACCTCGAACTCCTGAACCGGGACCCAACTCTGGCCCCTGTTTCCGGAATCTTCGCAGCCCAGGAAATCAAACCGCAAGCCCGCACCCTCGCCGAAGACAGGGGTATTCGCTGCGTGGTTCTCGACCTCGAGGAATTGCGCGGTGGCGAGACCGCCCACGACAGACTGTTCTGATGACCTATACCGCTGTCCTGTTCGACCTCGACGGGACCATCGTTGATTCCGCCCCCGGAATCTTCCACTGCTTCGAGCATACGTTTCGCATGTTGCACCGCGAAGCGCCCAGTCGCGAAGTGATGCGCCCGTTCCTCGGTCCGCCTCTCACGACAACGTTCGGCGACATTCTCGGGATGACCGGCGATGAGCTCGATCGAGCAATCGCAATCTATCGCGCCGAATACGCGGCGGGCGGAGCTATTACTGCGGACCTTTTCCCCGGTGTGATGGAAGTTGTCCGCGCGGTTCGAAAAGCCGGAATCCCGGTCGCATTGGCGACGTCAAAGGTAGAAACTGGAGTTCGCATGGTGTTGCGGCACTTCGAGCTTGAGGACGATTTCGATGTGCTGGGTACCGCCTCGGACGACGACGTCCGATCGGCGAAAGCGGACGTTGTTCGATTCGCCCTGGATTCGCTCGACGAGGCCGGCGCAGACATTTCGCGCGTGGTCTTGGTGGGCGATCGAATTCACGACGTCGAGGGTGCCGCCATCCACGGCGTCGACAGCGTGCTGGTGCAATGGGGGTATGGCACCGAGGACGAATGGTCCGAGGCGACCGCGACCGTCTCGACCGTCGCGGGGCTTCGCGAGTTCCTCGGGGTCTAACTGGTGCGGAACGCCGCGAGGCGGGCCGAGTTGAGCACGACGAATACTGATGAGAACGCCATGGCGAGACCGGCAACCGCCGGCCCCATGATTCCCGCAAGGGCGATGGGGATTGCGATCGCGTTGTAGCCGAACGCCCAGACGAGGTTTCCGCGAATCGTTCCGAGCGTTGACCGCGACAGTCGGATGGCGTCCGCGACTCGGCGAAGGTCGGTTGACACCAAAACGATGTCACTCGTTTCAATCGCAACGTCAGTGCCGTGGCCCATGGCAATGCCGAGGTCGGCTTGCGCGAGAGCGGCCGCGTCGTTGATTCCGTCGCCCACCATCGCTACGACCTCGCGCCGTTGTTGAAGTCGTGCAATGAGGTCGCGCTTGTCGGCCGGATTCATGGCTCCGTAGAACTCGTCAATACCGACTTCGTGCGCGACCACTTCAGCGACCGCCGCGTTGTCGCCCGAGGCCATGACCGTTCGAATTCCCAGTTTTGATAGCGCTCTAATCGCCACCGAAGCACTGGGTTTGACCACGTCACTGATTGCAATGAGGCCCACGACCCTGTCTCCGTGCGCGACGGCGACGAGGGATCGTCCCGCCGAAGTCCACTCAGCAGCCACGGCGGCAATCGACGTTGGTACGGAGTGTGACGTTTCGGTGAGCCACTCCAGCGACCCGGCCCGAATAACGGTTGTGCCCAGAGTTCCCGTCACTCCACGCCCTGGTTCCGCCACAATTCCCCGAGCAACCTCACCCATGACCCCACGAGTGGTGGCTTCGGCGACGACCGCCCGGGCCAGCGGATGATCGGTGCCCATCTCGACACGCGCTGCGTCCCCGAGAACCGTGTCCGCCGAAACTCTGTCGCCCAGCACGTCGACCACCGAGGGGTGGCCGCTTGTCAACGTTCCAGTCTTATCCACGACGACGGTCGTCACTCGACGCGTGCTCTCGAGCACGTCGGTTCCGCGAATGATGATTCCGCTTCGGGCACCGCGTCCGGTTCCGGCGAGAAGTGCCATCGGTGTCGCCAACCCCAGCGCGCACGGACAGGCAACGACGAGCGTCGCCACGGCGATAGAAACCGCGTGTGTCGCATCACCAGTCATGGCAAACCACACGATTCCGCCGGCGACGGCCGCCACGATCACGAGCGGGACGAACACCGCCGAAATTCGGTCGACCAGTTTTTGGACGGGGGCTTTGCCCGCTTGTGCTTCTTCGACCATTTGGGTGAGCCGAGCGAGTTCGGTGCCGGCACCGACCGCGGTGGCTTCGACGACAAGTCGTCCCCCCGCATTGATTGTGCCGCCGATGAGCGTCGAACCGACTCCAACGGGAACAGGCACGCTCTCACCCGTCACGGCACTTGCGTCGATTGCGGATTGTCCCTCGATGATTCGCCCGTCCGTCGGCACAATCCCACCGGCCAGAAGGACAAAAGTGTCGCCTCTCTGCAGGGCACCGGCTGGGACTGTCACTTCACGACCGTCGACGAGGAGAATCGCGTGCTTGGCGGCAGTGTTGAGCAGCGCGGTGAGCGACATTTTCGCCGCTCGCTTCGAGGATGATTCCAGAAGGCGCCCGAGCAAAACAAAAGCGGTGACCACGGAGGCCGACTCAAAATAAAGGGAGTGGGGGCTGTAGCCAAACAGCGCCATGTCCATTCGCATTCCGATCATGCCCGCCATCGTGAAGAACAGGGCATACATCGACCACAGGTACGCCACCGCAACCCCGAGCGAGACGAGAGTGTCCATCGTCGTTGCGCCGTGGCGCGCGTTGCGGATCGCTGCGCGGTGGAACGGCCACGCCCCCCAGGTCACGATCGGCGTGGTGAGGGCGGCGGCCACCCACTGGAATCCGTCGAATTGCCAGGCCGGAATCATCGACATGAGAAATACTGGAGTCGCGAGCGCCAACGAGACGATGACCCGAGCCGTAAGAACGGGGTCGACGGGTGCTTCCGTTTCGCGCTGCTCGCGATCGATCACGCGCGCGCCGTAGCCGACCTTCGTGATGGCTGCGATGAGGTCGGTCGCGTCCGTCACACCATCAATCTCGACCGACGCCCGTTCGGTCGCAAAGTTCACTGTCGCGATGACACCAGGGACGGCCGCGAGCGCGCCTTCAATCCGCCCGGCGCACGTCGCACAGGTCATGCCCTCCAACGCCAGATCGACGTGGGTGGTGGACATTAGTGGACGAGTTCGTATCCGGCTTCGACGATCGCCTTATCAAGGGCAGCAGCGTCGACGGCGGCATCGCTCTCGACGTGCAGCGTCGACTGGCCGTTTGCCACGAGGTCGATCGAGACCCCCGTTACTCCTGGCACGAGTGCCGCTGCTCGTGACACTGTCATTACGCAGTGGTTACAGGTCAACCCAGTGACCCCGAAATCTGTTGTGCTCATGTTGTTATCCTTTCACTACCCCGTGAAACACCCAGTAGTTATTGATTATTCCGAAGCGCTCGCAATAGACGTGGTTCAGTGGTGCGCAAGAGGGGACTTGAACCCCTACGCCCTTACGGACACTGGCACCTGAAGCCAGCGCGTCTGCCATTCCGCCACTTGCGCGCGTCCGCAGACGTGCTACGTAAGGCTATCACGGCGAGCGCCGGCCAATCCCGCGAGGTGCAGGGGCGTGACACCCACCACGGTTAGAATTGGGGCGACCGTGGAGGGGGAACCGTGGGCTTATTGGACAACGTTGAACGTGGTCTTGAGCGACTCGTCAGCGGCGCTTTCGCCAAGTCTTTTCGGGGTGGTGTTCAGCCAATCGAAATCATCGCCGCGCTCAAGAGAGAGATTGATTCACACGCGGTCGTTGTCCAGCGTGACCGCATCCTCGCTCCTCACGCCTACACGGTCGGCCTCAATTCCGAGGACTTTGAGCCGCTCAACGCTCACGGCACCATTCTGATTGGGGAATTGACCGACGGAGTCCGTGCCTATGCGACCCGTCAGCGATATAGCTTTACCGCCCCTGTGTCCATCACGATTGTTGCCGCGTCGGACATCGCGCGTGGCGTTATCAAGGTCGCGTCACAGGCTCTCGACGCGGTGTCTGAATGGCACCCCGCGCTCGAAATCAATGGCCAAACTATTCACCTCAGCGGCCCCGAAATCATCATCGGCCGAGGTTCGACGGCAACGGTGGTAATCAGCGACAGCGGCGCATCGCGTCACCACGCCCGTATCCTATGGGGCGGCAAAATCGCGGGTCTCGAAGACATGCAATCGACAAATGGAACCAAACTTAATGGAACTCGGGTGACGTCATCGCCCCTCGATCAGGGTGACATCATTCAGATTGGCGGAACACAGCTGGTCTTCCGGATACTTCCGGGGGTTTCGGCGTGAGTGAGCTGACCCTTTTCGTGCTCCGCTTCGGTTTCCTCGGGTTGATGTGGGTTTTCGTCTTCGCCATTGTGTTCGCGTTGCGCAGTGATCTGTTCCGCCACTATGTTCGCCGAGGCGATGGGCCACAGGGCGACATCACCCATAACCCCGGCGCCGAGTCGTCACCATTCCTTCCGCCTGTCGCAACCACGTCGACATCGAGCCCGGCACAGAAACTTGTGATTGTCGCGGGCGCACGCGAAGGGCTTGAAATTCCGCTCGAGTCAGACAAGCTCACTATCGGTCGCAGCGCACAATCGGGTCTCGTCATCCGCGACGAATATACGTCGACCAACCACGCGCGCTTGCAATTGTGGAACGGCGACTGGGTCATTCAAGATCTCGGCTCCACGAACGGCACATTTGTCGACAACCAGCGCGTGAGCGTCCCCACTCCCGTTCCGATGTACACCCCCGTGTCCGTCGGCTCGACCATTTTTGAACTGAGGCCATAGTGGACGCCCGCGTCCTCTCCGTGGCGAGCAGTCACATCGGGCGAGTCCGAGCAAGCAATCAGGACTCGGGTTACGCCGGTACCCATCTCTTTCTTGTCGCCGACGGGATGGGTGGTCACGCGGGTGGCGACGTCGCCAGTTCGCTCGCGACCCAAGCCGTCACTGCCGTCGCCGATGAACGCTTTGAATCAATCGAAATCGCTCAACAGCGTCTCGTGGAATCGGTGAAGAACAGTGCCGCCGAACTCATTGAGGCGGTGCGCCAACACCCCGACCTCTCCGGCATGGGAACAACGGTAAGCGCGCTTCTTCGCCACAACCACCAGGTTGTCATTGCGCACATCGGCGATTCGCGCATTTATCGCCTCCGAGGCGGAGTCCTCGAACAAATCACGACCGACCACACGTTTGTGCAGAAGCTCGTGGAAACGGGCCGCATTACGCCTGAGGAAGCGTTGGTGCACCCGCGTCGCAACGTTCTCATGCGAGTTTTGGGCGATGTCGCGGGAAGCGTTGAAGTCGACACCGCGGTTCTCGAAACCGAACCCGGCGATCGCTGGATGTTGTGCTCTGACGGTTTGTGCGGCTATGCAACCGAAAATGCCATCGCCAACGTTCTTAAATCCGAACCGGATGCGGCCAAAGCCGCCGGTAAACTCATCAACCTTGCTCTCGAACGCGGTGCACCCGACAACGTGACGGTGGTGATTGCAGGCGTCAACGAGACCAACATGAGCGCGACAGCAAAACCGATGCTCGTCGGAGCAGCGTCGCAACCCCTCATCTTTGACACGATTACCCAGCTCCTTCCAAAAATCGCATCGCGAATCTTTTTTCCCGTTGCAACCTCGGAGGAAGAGGAATACTTCGAAACAGCCGACTATCTCGACACGCTCATTGCCGAGGACAAACGGCGCGCGGCAAAACGTCGAATCCGGTGGTCACTTTATCTCACCAGTGCCCTCGCCGCTCTCGCGCTAATCGGCATCTACGGTTACGTCTGGACACAATCGCAGTTCTTCGTTGGATCCGACGAAGACAGCGTCGTAATCTACCGCGGCGTCAACGCCGACATTGGGTCAATTCCCCTCAACACGGTCGTGAGCGACACCAACATTCCCTTAGCGTCGCTGTCGCAGTTTCTCCGAACGTCCGTCGAACTCACCATCCCCAAGTCGAGCCTGGAAGAAGCCCTGCTAGTTGTCGAAAGGATTGAGAATGTCACTCAGTCCCAATAACACCGAGTATTCGACGATC
>JBEGPO010000099.1:0-4044 GCA_041181465.1 Actinomycetota bacterium
GATTTGTGCCGCAACGACCTGTCCCAAGTGTGCGAACCGGGGTCGGTCACGGTGAGTTCGCTGCACCGCGTCGAGACGTATTCGACCGTTCACCAGCTGGTCAGCACCGTCACCGGGGAACTGTTGCCCGACTGTGTGGCTGCGGATGCCGCACGGGCCCTCTTCCCGGCCGGGTCGATGACCGGTGCGCCAAAACGCAGCGCCGTCCAAATTCTGGAGAGACTGGAATCTGCCGAACGCGGGATGTACGCCGGCGCTTTCGGTTATGCCGGCGCGGGAAGCCTCACACTCGCCATGACTATTCGCTCGATTGTCATCGACGAGCGCGGTGCTCACATCGGAGTTGGTGGAGGAATCACGTCGGGATCGGTCCCTGATCAGGAAATCGCCGAGGTCGGCGTCAAGGCCGCCGCGATGCTCGGAGTGCTCGGAGCCTCGCCGAACCCGTACCTCTACACGGAATAGAATTGAAAACGCGCGTGTGCGCGCTGTGAAAGGGTTCCGTGGACGAGAACGAATACGATTTCCGCCGGATGGAAGCTAAGTGGGCTCCCGTGTGGGAAGCCGAACGACCCTTTGATGTGCCCGACACAGATGACTCTCGCCCGCACAAGTACATCTTGGATATGTTCCCTTATCCGTCGGGCGACCTGCACATGGGCCACGCCGAGGTCTACGCGCTAGGTGACGTCCTCGCGCGATACTGGCGCCTTCGCGGTTATCAGGTTCTGCATCCCATCGGTTGGGATTCCTTTGGGCTTCCCGCCGAAAACGCGGCCATCAAGCGCGGTGTGAACCCACGTGACTGGACCTACGAGAATATCGCTCAGCAACGCGCCTCGATGAAGCGGTACGCGGCGTCTTTCGACTGGTCGCGCGTGTTGCACACCTCGGACCCCGAGTATTACCAGTGGAACCAGTGGCTGTTCCTCGAACTCTTCAAGAAGGGACTGGCGTACCGCAAGGACTCGTGGGTCAACTGGGATCCGGTGGACCAGACGGTCCTCGCGAATGAGCAGGTTTTACCGGATGGCACGAGCGAACGCAGTGGTGCGGCGGTCGTCAAAAAGAAGCTCACGCAGTGGTACTTCCGCATCACCGATTACGCTGACCGGCTCCTCGCCGACCTGGACCGACTCGAAGGTGCCTGGCCGGCCAAGGTCCTCACGATGCAGCGCAACTGGATCGGACGATCACGCGGTGCCGAGGTCGTGTTCGCGGTCGAGGGCAGCGACCGCACTGTGCCGGTCTTCACGACCCGCCCCGACACGCTGTACGGAGCGACGTTCATGGTCGTCGCACCCGATTCCGACCTCGCGAGTGAACTCGTAGCCGAGGCCGAACCTGCCGTTCGGATGGCCTTCGTGGCCTATCTCGAGGAAGTCCAAAAGAAGACCGAGATCGAACGACAGGACGCGACCCGCGACAAGACCGGCGTGTTCCTCGGGCGCCACGCAATCAACCCCGTGAACGGCGAGCGGGTGCCGATTTGGTCGGCCGATTATGTCCTCGCGGATTACGGTTCGGGAGCCATCATGGCTGTTCCCGCGCACGACCAGCGCGACCTCGATTTCGCTCTCAAGTACGAACTTCCCGTTCGGGTCGTTGTGGATGTCCCGTCAGATGAACCCAACGACCCCGCTGTCACCTTCGTCGCGACAACGGGCGACGGGCCGCACATCAATTCGGGTCCGCTCGACGGACTGCGCAAGGCCGACGCCATCGCAGCGATGGTCGACGTGCTCGAAAAGAACGAAACCGGTAAAGGCGCTACTACCTACCGGCTGCGGGACTGGTTGATTTCGCGCCAACGCTACTGGGGCACCCCGATTCCGATCATTCACGGAGCTGACGGGGCGGAAATCCCCGTTCCCGCCGACCAACTTCCCGTTGTGCTTCCTGCGACCGAGGGCTTGGACCTGCGCCCGAAGGGCTCGTCGCCGCTCGGTGCGGCCGAGGACTGGGTCAACGTTCCCGACCCGCGAGACGGAAGTCCGGCCAGGCGTGACGCGGACACGATGGACACGTTCGTCGATTCGTCGTGGTACTTCTTGCGATTCCTGTCGCCTCGAGACGACACCAGGGCGTTCGACGTCGATGCGGTCAAAAAGTGGGCACCCGTCGATCAGTACGTCGGTGGCGTCGAGCACGCGATTTTGCACCTCTTGTATGCGCGCTTCATCACCAAGGTTCTGTTCGACCTGGGTTACCTCGATTTCGACGAGCCCTTCACCGCGCTGTTGAACCAGGGCATGGTCATCCTCGATGGCGCCAAGATGTCCAAGTCGAAGGGCAACATCGTGTTCTTCGGCGAAGAACTCGACAATTTTGGTGTGGACGCGGTGCGTGTCACGATGGCCTTCGCCGGACCGCCCGAGGACGACATTGACTGGGCGGACGTGTCCGTGACGGGTTCGCACAAGTTCATCGCTCGCGCCTGGCGCATGGCGCACGATGTCACGAGTGAAATCGGCGTCGATTCGTCAATCGGAGCGGCCGGACTTCGTCGCGTCACGCACAAATTCCTCGCGGACGTCGGGGGATTGGTCGAGAGTTACAAGTTCAACGTTGTCATTGCTCGACTCATGGACCTCGTCAATCACGTCCGCAAAGAAATTGACACGGGAGTCGGGCCCGCCGACCCCGCTGTGCGCGAAGCGGCCGAGGTCGTCTCGTTGGGCTTGTCGATGTTCGCGCCGCACGCCGCAGAGGACATGTGGTCGTTGCTTGGTCACGAACCATTCGTTGGACTTCAGCAATTCCCGGTAGCGGATGCGACCCTTCTGGTCGAGGACACGATTGTCGCGGTTGTTCAGATCAACGGCAAGGTCAAGGAACGGCTCGACGTTTCGCCCGGAATCACCGAGGCAGAATTGTCCGAACTCGCACTGGCTTCGGTCGCGGGGGCACTCGTAGGCAAGACGATTCGAACGACCATCGTTCGCCCACCCAAACTCGTCAACATCGTCGTCGCGGACTAGGTTGTCCACACCCGTCGGTCGGAAACCTCGGGATTCGGGCGGAGCGATTAGCGTGACGCCATGGTCGAATGGTTTGTCAAGGCGGTTCCCGAAAACCCGACGTCCCGCCGCAAGTTGCTCCTGTCGGCTGGCGCGGGTGTAGCCGCCGTGGCCGTGATTGGCGCGCTCTGGTCCAATTCGACGAGTGGCTCCGGCGAAGTGGAGCTTGACGCAAGTGCCGATGCGGTGGTCAACAGTCAATCGAGCGGCACCTTGTTCGTTCAGGTCGTGGGTGCGGTCGTCAAACCCGGCGTGTACGAGGTGCCCATGGACTCGAGAGTTATGGACGCGGTCGCGCTGGCGGGTGGACTGTCGCCTCGCGCTGACCCGGCGTCCCTCAACCTCGCACGCATCGTCCAGGACGGTGAACAAATCATCGTCGGCGTAGCGGGTGACGCCCAGTCGCGCCGAACGGCAAGTTCCCTCTCGGACAAGGTGAACATCAACACGGCGACGGCCGAAGACCTCGACACGCTTCCTCGGATCGGGGTGACCCTTGCGGAACGAATCATCGCCTACCGCGACGAACACGGACCCTTCGCGGGAATCGAATCGCTGCTAGAGGTTCCGGGAATTGGCGATCTCACCCTGGCGGGAATGCGCGACAAAATCACGCTGTGATCCACCGCATTCCGGTTCTCGCGTTCCCGGCAGTAGCAGCGTGGGTGCTCGCGTGGTGGCTAACCGCCGCAGAGGGTTATCGGCGGGACGTCGACCAGCTCTTTCCGTGGGTTGAGGCGCTTCACGACGATTTTCGAGTTCGCGCAGAACGATGGCCGGGTGACGCAGGAGCCCTGGTGCCCGGGTTGGTTCTGGGAAACACCGAGGCCATTCCCGAATCACTGTCCGACGCGATGCAGGTCACGTCATTGACGCACCTCATGGCGGTCAGCGGCTCGAATTGCGCTATCGTCGTCGGGCTCGCGTTTGGAATTGCAGCACTCTGCCGCGCGCCCTTGTGGGGTCGGGTTGCAGCGAGCGGAGTCGCTCTCGCGGGTTTCGTTGTTGTGGTCGGGCCAGAGCC